>JAJTBM010000038.1 GCA_021286885.1 Rhodocyclales bacterium | reverse complement strand
GCCGCTTGGTGGTGCGCACGATGCCCACGTAGTCCCACATGAAGCGGCGCAGCTCGTCCCAGTTGTGGGAGATCACCACGGCTTCGTCGGAGTCGGTCACCCGGCTTTCGTCCCAGGAGGGCAGGCCGCTGGGCAGGGGGCGCGGATGGGCCAGGATGTCGGCAGCAGCGGACTCGCTGTACACCAGACATTCCAGCAAAGAGTTGCTGGCCAGCCGATTGGCGCCGTGCAGGCCGGTGCCGGAGCTTTCGCCAATCGCGTAGAGCCCGGCCACATCGGTGCGGGCGTGCAGATCCACTACAATGCCGCCGCAGGAATAGTGGGCGGCGGGCACCACCGGAATCGGCTGGCGGGTGATGTCGATGCCCAGTTCCTGGCAGCGGGCCAGGATGTTGGGGAAGTGTTCTTCCAGGAAGGCCGCCGGTTTGTGGCTGATGTCGAGGAACACGCAATCCAGACCGTGCTTTTTCATCTCGAAGTCGATGGCCCGGGCCACCACGTCGCGGGGGGCGAGTTCTTCCCGGGGGTCGTGCTCGGGCATGAAGCGGCTGCCATCCGGGCGCCGCAGGAGCCCGCCTTCGCCGCGTACAGCTTCGGAGATCAGGAAGGATTTGGCCTGGGGGTGGTAAAGGCAGGTGGGGTGGAACTGGATGAACTCCATGTTGCGCACCCGGCAGCCCGCCCGCCAGGCCATCGCAATCCCGTCGCCGGTGGCGGTATCCGGGTTGGTGGTGTAGAGATAGACCTTGCCCGCGCCGCCGGTGCACAGGGCCGTGTGGCGGGCGGCGAAGGTGAGCACCTGATCCTTGGCGATGTCAAGCACGTAGGCGCCCAGGCAGCCTTCGCCCGGGCGGCCCAGCTTGTCGCCGGTGATGAGATCCACCGCGATGTGCTGTTCAAAAATGCTGATGTTCGGATGCTGGCGCACCTGCTCGGTGAGGGTGGCCTGTACGGCGGCGCCGGTGGCGTCGGCCACGTGGATCACGCGCCGGTGGGCGTGGCCGCCTTCCCGGGTGAGGTGGTAGCCGATGCTGGATTGGCTGTCTGGGGTGAAGGGGACGCCATGTTCGATCAGCCAATCGATGGCGCGGGGACCGTTCTCGACCACGAAGCGGGTGGCTTCGGCATCGCACAAGCCGGCACCGGCCACGTGGGTGTCCTGGATGTGGGATTCGGTGCTGTCCACTGGGTCCAGTACAGCTGCGATACCGCCCTGGGCCCAGGCGCTGGCGCTGTCTTCCAGCGTGCGCTTGGTCACGAGTGCGACCTTGAGTTTGTCTGCCAGACGCAGGGCCAGGGACTGACCGGCCAGCCCGCTACCTAGAATAAGGACATCGAACGCAATCACTTGGGGAACCGTGGTGGGCGATAGATCGAAGGGCGGACTATAGCACGGGGGGCGATGCTGTATTCCTTGACAGGGGTTGCACGCTTCAAAACCCGGCAGTTCTGATCTGGCTCAGAAGTCCCGGAAAAACCCTGCTTGATGAATGAACTATCTGTTTTTGTCCGAGTCTAGTGGGTACTTTGGCGGGTGCTGGCTCGGTCGGGGTATACTCCGCACGCTGTGACCGACCGGGTCACACAACCATGAGAGATAGCACAGCCCCCAACATGAGCGATCGCGAAATTGACCAGCTCCTGGTCGAGCGTGTCCAGCGCGGAGACAAGCAGGCTTTCGGCCTGCTGGTATCCAAATACCAGCGCAAGCTTGCTCGCCTGTTGTCGAGACTGATCCGTGACCCTGCCGAAGTGGAAGATGTGGCCCAGGAAACCTTCATCAAGGCCTACCGTGCCTTGCCCAGTTTCCGGGGTGACAGTGCCTTTTACACCTGGCTGTACCGCATCGGGATCAATACTGCCAAGAATTACCTGGTTTCCCAGGGGCGCCGCGCCCCCACAACCACCGAATTCGATTCCGAAGAGGCCGAAACCTTCGAAGAGGGGGATCAACTCCGCGACATCAACACACCTGAGCGTTTGCTCATGACCAAACAGATTGGCGACACGGTCAATCGGGCGATGGATGCATTGCCCGACGAATTGCGGACCGCCATCGTGCTGCGGGAAATCGAAGGCCTGAGTTACGACGAGATCGCCACAATCATGGAGTGCCCGATTGGTACGGTGCGTTCGCGCATCTTCCGAGCTCGGGAAGCTATTTCAGAAAAGCTCAAGCCGTTGCTCGATACGGCTCCGAACAAAAGGTGGTAAAGACGATGAACGAGAAAGTTTCGGCCCTGCTTGATGGCGCCCTGGATGACCTGGCCGCCACCCGCATGCTCGATACGCTCAAGCGTGACGGGGCCCTGCGGCAGGAGTGGGACTGCTATTGCCTGATTGGCGATGCGTTGCGTGATGAACCCCAATTGTCCACTGACTTTACCGCCAGCCTCATGGCGCGCCTTGATGATGAACCGGTCATTCTTGCGCCAGTACATGCCCGGGAACGTCAGGGGCAGGAGAGCGTAGCGGTGGGGCAGGGGACGGGCTGGTTCCGGCACCTGATGCCGGTGGCCGCCTCGGTGATGGGCGTGGCTGTGGTGGGATGGGCGGCCATGGCCTTCAATCAGCAGGGGCGTGACAGCGCTCAGCAGATGGCGGCCCGTCAGGTGCAGGCGCCGCTCGCGTCCCAGGCGCGCAACCTGACCCTCGCCTCGGCGAGCGCGGCAGAAACCTCCGAGCGGGAATACCTGTTCGCCCATCAAGCCATGGCGCCGTCTGCGGCCATGCCGGGGGTGGCTCAGTATGTGCGCACCGTGGCTGACGTACGGGTTGCTGGTCAGCGATGAAACGTTGGGTTTGTCATCTGGCCGCCCTGGCGGCCATCTGCGGCTCTGCCCACGCCGACATGCCGGCAGATCCCATCACCTGGCTGGCGCGCATCTCCAGTGCGGCCCACAAGCTGAACTACGCGGGCGCCTTCACCTACCAGAGCGGTAAAAACGTCGAAAACTCGCGCATCGTCCATATGGTTGATGGGGGCGGTGGCGAGTTCGAGAAAATGGAAGCGCTCGATGGAAGCCCCCGGGAGGTTGTGCGCAGCAACGAAGAGGTCCAGTGCTTTCTGCCCGACCAGAAGCTGCTGATTGTCGACCAGTCCGGCGCCCGGCGCAGTTTTCCGGCCCGTTTGCCGGCTTCACCCTCGGCCCTGGCCGAGCATTACCGCATCCGCAAGGGTGACGTGGTGCGGGTGGCCGGGATGGAGAGCCAGCAGATCATCCTCGAACCCAAGGACGAGATGCGCTACGGCCATCAGTTTTGGGCCGACACCACGAGCGGCCTGCTGCTCAAGGCTCGGTTGGTGAACGAAAAGGGCGAGAGCATCGAGCAGTTCGCCTTTACCGAGGTGCGCATCGGAACCCCGTTCGAAAAGGACAAGGTCAAGCCCCGCTTTGAGCGCACGCCCGATTGGAAGGTGGTCAATGCCCGGGGGATCGACGTCAAGATGGAGGACACCGGCTGGGTGTTCCGCAACACCATCCCGGGCTTCCGCCAGGTGGTATCGGTGGCGCGCCAGGCCCGCAAGGAGCGGGGCGAGGCCTATCATGTGGTGTTTTCCGACGGGCTGGCCGCCATCTCGGTGTTCATCGAGCCGGCCTTGCCCGGCAAGCACAATGCCCAGAGCGGGATGAGCAGTTCCGGGGCGATCAATATCTTCCGCCGTACGGTGGCGGAGCATCAGGTGACGGTGTTGGGCGAGGTTCCGCCCCAGGCTCTGGTGCGAATTGCAGATGGCGTGGAGATGCGCAAGCGGTGATGCAGGCGAAGGGGGTGGTGCGGCGGCTGGAAGGTCAGTACGCCTGGGTGGATGTCTCGGTGCCCCAGGGCTGCGGGCGTTGTCATGAGCCTGGCGGCTGCGGTGGGGTGAATATCGCCCGTCCGCTGGCCGCCGAGGCCCAGGAAGTGCGGGTGCTCAACAGCATCAACGCCCACCCCGGCGATCCGGTGGATGTGCTCACCGAAGAAGGCTTGCCCCTGCGGGCCGCCATGCTGGCCTATGGCCGTCCAGTGCTCGGGCTGCTGCTGGGGGCGGCGGCAGGAACCGCCCTGGCGCCCCAGGGGTTTGCCGATCTGGGAGCGGGTTTGGGAGTGGTGTTCGGCCTGCTGCTCGCCATTGCTTACGGGCGCCGGCATGCCCAGGATTTTCGGGCAGATGCCCAGGTGCTGCATCTGGCCCGCCCGGGTGGGAGTTGCCATTCATGAACACACCCGTGTCTTTGCGGTCTTTGCGCCATGGCCGTCAGCTGCTGGGCTTCCTCATCCTCTGGATGCTGACCTGCCTGGCCCATGCCCGGGAGCTCCCCGATTTTGCCGACCTGGCCGAGCGCCAGGGGGCGGCCGTGGTGAACATCAGTACCACCCAGGCCTTGCGTAACGGACGCAGCTTTCCGGGCTTAGAGGACGAAGAGGGGCTGCCGGATTTCCTGCGCCGCTTCGTGCCCCGTGCGCCCCAGGGCAACACCCCCCGCGCCGAACCCCGCAACGAGCCGGATAGCCGTTCCCTGGGGTCAGGCTTCATCATTTCTGCCGATGGCTATGTGCTGACCAACGCCCATGTGGTGGATGGGGCCGACGAGATCATCGTCAAGCTCACTGACAAGCGCGAGCTGCGTGCCCGGCTGGTGGGAGCCGACGCCCGCACCGACGTGGCCCTGCTCAAGATCGACGCGAGCGGCCTGCCCAAGATCACGGTGGGTGATCCTTCCAAGCTGCGCCCGGGGGATTGGGTGATCGCGATTGGCTCGCCCTTCGGCTTCGAAAATTCGGTGACGGCGGGCATCGTCAGCGCCAAGGGGCGTTCCCTGCCCCAGGAAAACCTGGTGCCTTTCATCCAGACCGACGTGGCTATCAACCCCGGCAACTCGGGCGGCCCCTTGTTCAACATGAAGGGCGAGGTGGTCGGCATCAACTCCCAGATTTACAGCCGTACCGGCGGTTTCATGGGTTTGTCCTTCTCGATTCCCATTGATCTGGCGCTGGAGGTACAAAACCAGCTGCGCAGCGCAGGCCGGGTCCAGCGCGGGCGCATCGGCGTGGTGATCCAGGAGGTGTCCAAGGATCTGGCCGATGGTTTCAACCTCAACCGGGCCGTGGGTGCCCTGGTGAGTTCGGTGGAGAAGGGCAGTCCGGCCGACAAGGCCGGCATCGAGCAGGGCGATATCATCCTGCGCTTTGACAACAAGCCGGTGCAGGTTTCCAGCGATCTGCCGCGTCTGGTGGGCGGAACTCGCCCGGGTAGCAAGGCGCCGGTCCAGGTGTGGCGCAAGGGCGCAGCCCGGGATCTCTCCGTGGATGTGGCCGAATTGCCCGAAGACAAGAGCCTCAAGCTGGCCGCCCGCACGCCGCCCCAGGAAAGCTCCCCCAACAAGCTCGGTATCGTGGTCAAAGACCCGGGCGCCGAGGCTCGCCGCAATCCCCGCATGGGCAATGGTGGCGTGGTGGTGAGTGCCCTGCGCAGCGCCGCCGCCCGGGCTTCCGAGATCGTGCCTGGCGATGCGATCCTGGCCCTGGTGAGCCGGGGGCTGCGGACGGACATCCGCAACGCCGAGCATTTCAACAAGATTGTGACCAGCCTGCCGGCCGGCCAGAGCGTGACGGTGCTGGTGCTGCGCGGTGATTTTCAGACTTTTGTGCCGGTGCGTACCCTTGAACGCTAAACAACTGACCGTGATGAGCCGGGAGTGGTGCCATCTGTGCCATGATCTGCTTGAGCAGCTTTCACCCCTGGCCCAAGAGCTCGGTCTGGAGGTGGCGGTATTCGACGTGGATGCAGATCCCGTGCTGGAAGAACGCTGGAACGAGAAGGTGCCGGTGGTGCTGGCCGGCGAGACGGAACTGTGTCATTACTTTCTGGACGAGGCGGCGGTTCGTGCGCATTTCGGGCGTATCGGCTAGAATCCAAGCCCTTGCCAGGTAAACAAAATCCATCCAGGGTGCCCCCAGGCACCCTTTTTCATGGCCCCCATGCAACACATCAGAAACTTTTCGATCATTGCCCACATTGACCACGGCAAATCCACCCTTGCCGACCGGATCATCCAGCTGTGTGGCGGTCTCTCCTCCCGGGAAATGGAAGCCCAGGTGCTCGACTCCATGGACATCGAGCGCGAACGGGGTATCACCATCAAGGCCCAGACGGCGGCCCTCAGCTATCGCGCCCGGGATGGCCAGATTTATAACCTGAACCTCATCGACACCCCGGGACACGTGGACTTCTCCTACGAAGTCTCCCGCTCCCTGGCCGCCTGCGAAGGTGGTCTGCTGGTGGTGGATGCCTCCCAGGGCGTGGAAGCCCAGACCGTGGCCAACTGCTACACCGCCCTGGATCAGGGCGTGGAAGTGGTGCCCGTCCTCAACAAGATGGACCTGCCCCAGGCCAACCCGGATGGTGCCAAGCAGGAAATCGAGGACGTGATCGGGATCGACGCCACCGATGCCATTCCCTGCTCGGCCAAGACCGGCATGGGGGTGGAGGACATCCTGGAAGCCGTCATCGCCCGCGTGCCGCCCCCCAAGGGCGATCCGGACGCGCCCCTCAAGGCGCTGATCATCGACTCCTGGTTCGACAACTACGTGGGCGTCGTGATGCTGGTTCGGGTGGTGGATGGGGTGCTGCGTCCCAAGGACAAAGTGCTGTTCATGTCCACCGGCGCCCAGCATCTGTGCGAACAGGTGGGGGTGTTCACGCCCAAGTCCCAGGCTCGGGAGTCCCTCTCGGCCGGGCAGGTGGGTTTTGTGATTGCCGGCATCAAGGAGCTGAAGTCCGCCAAGGTGGGTGACACCATCACCCTGGCCGGGCGCAAGGCCGAGCAGCCCCTGGCGGGCTTCAAGGAGATCAAGCCCCAGGTGTTCGCCGGTCTGTATCCCGTGGAGTCCAACGAATACGACCAGCTGCGTGAATCCCTCGAAAAGCTGCGCCTGAACGACGCCTCCCTCCAGTTCGAACCGGAAGTCTCCCAGGCCCTGGGCTTCGGCTTCCGCTGCGGCTTCCTGGGTCTGCTCCACATGGAGATCGTCCAGGAGCGGCTGGAGCGCGAATTCGACATGAACCTCATCACCACTGCACCCACCGTGGTGTACGAAGTGCTGATGAAGGATGGCACCGTCGAGCAGATTTCCAACCCGTCCCGCCTGCCGGATCTTTCCAAGGTGGACGAGGTGCGCGAGCCCATCATCAAGGCCGTGATCTTCCTGCCCCAGGAGTACGTGGGCGCAGTCATCACCCTGTGCAACCAGAAGCGCGGTGCCCAGGTGGACATGCTCTACCACGGCCGCCAGGTGCAGCTGATCTACGACATGCCCATGAACGAAGTGGTGATGGACTTCTTCGACAAGCTGAAGTCCGTCTCCCGGGGCTACGCCTCCCTCGACTACGAGTTCAAGGAATACCGGGCCGCCGATCTGGTGAAGCTGGACGTGCTGGTGTCCAGCGAGAAGGTGGACGCCCTGTCCATCATCGTGCACCGGGCCAACTCCCAGTACCGGGGCCGCGAGCTGGTGGCCAAGCTGCGCGAGCTGATCCCGCGCCAGATGTTCGACGTGGCGGTGCAGGCCGCCATCGGCTCCAACATCGTGGCCCGCGAGACCATCAAGGCCCTGCGCAAGAACGTGCTGGCCAAGTGCTACGGCGGCGACATCACCCGCAAGAAGAAGCTCCTTGAGAAGCAGAAGGAAGGCAAGAAGCGGATGAAGCAGGTCGGCAACGTGGAAATCCCGCAAGAGGCCTTCCTGGCCGTGCTGCGGGTGGATGAAGGCAAGTAAGCCAATCAACGAAGAAGGGCCGGCCTCCGGGCCGGCAGGAGCCTACGCGTGAATTTTCCCCTGATCCTGTTTGTCCTGATGGTGCTGACTGGCCTGCTGTGGTCCTTCGACTACTTCGTGGCCCGTAAGCAGCGCAGCGCCACCGCGCCCACCCCCTGGTGGGTTGAGTACGGGGCCAGTTTTTTTCCGGTGATCCTGGTGGTGTTCGGCCTGCGCTCGTTTGTGGTCGAGCCCTTCAAGATCCCCTCCGGGTCGATGATCCCCACCCTGTTGGTGGGCGATTTCATCCTGGTGAACAAGTGGACTTACGGTATCCGTCTGCCGGTGATCAACAAGAAGATCATCCCCATCAACGACCCCCAGCGGGGCGATGTGATGGTGTTCCGCTTCCCGGCGGATCCGTCCATGGACTACATCAAGCGGGTGGTGGGCCTGCCCGGCGACAAGATCGAATACTTTGACAAGAAGCTCACCATCAACGGCCAGCCCGTGACGGTGAAGCCCAATGGCGAGTATCTGCACACGGACCGCTTGTATACGTCCCAGAAGCTGCATGAGCAGCTGGGTACGGTGGAGCACGACATCCTGAACGATCAGGATGCGCCGGCCTTCATCACCCAGAGCCTCAACTTTCCGATGCGCGACCAATGTACCTATACTGCCCGGGGTGTCAGCTGCACCGTGCCGGAGGGTCACTACTTCATGATGGGTGACAATCGGGATGGCAGTTTCGATAGCCGGGGCTGGGGCTTCGTGCCGGATCAGAACATCGTGGGCAAAGCCTTCTTCATCTGGTTCAACTTCAACGATCTTTCCCGTGTGGGCAGTTTCCATTGATCATGAACAGAAAATCTCAGCAGGGCGTCAGTCTGGTTGGAACGCTGTTGGTGGGCTCGGCCCTGGCCGGTGTGGTGCTGCTGGGCCTCAAGCTGGTGCCGGTGGTCAACGAGTTCTACGGAATCAAGCGCGCCATTGTTGCAGTGGCTCAGGATGCCAATCCTTCCGGTGCCAGCGTCGCAGAACTGCGCAACGCCTTTTCCAAGCGCGCCCAGGTGGACAACATCACCAGCATCTCTGCCGCTGATCTGGACATCACCAAGGACAACGGACGCATCGTGATCTCCGCCAACTACTCGGCCAAGGTGCCCGTGGTGGCCAATGTGAGCCTGCTGATCGACTTTGAAGCCAGCTCGGCCGCTCACTGAAATCTGTAAATGAATCTGGAAGCACTACAGCGGTCCCTGGGGCACCGCTTCACCCGCCCCGAGCTGCTGGAACAGGCACTCACCCATCGCAGTTTTGGCTCCCCTCACAACGAACGCCTGGAGTTTCTGGGCGACAGCGTGCTGGGGGCTGCCATTTCCAATGCCCTGTACGCCCGCTTTGATCAGCTCAAGGAAGGCGACCTCTCCCGCTGCAAGGCCAATCTGGTGTGCCAGGATGCGCTGCACAAGCTGGCCGACCAGCTCCAGCTGGGCGAACACCTGCGCCTGGGCGAGGGAGAGTTGCGTAGCGGCGGCCACCGTCGCCCGTCCATTCTGGCCGATGCCCTTGAGGCCATCTTTGCCGCTGTCTTTCTGGATGCGGGCTATGAAACCGCCAACGAGGTCATCGTCAATCTCTACGCCGACACCCTCCGGCAGGTGAACACCCAGGGCCCCCAGAAAGACCCCAAGACCTCCCTCCAGGAGCTCCTCCAGGCCAAGCGCCTGGCCCTGCCCAAATACACCCTGCTGAACACCAAGGGCGAGGCCCATCAGCAGGAATTCGAGGTGGAGTGCGACATCAGCGCCCTCAACCTCAAGACCCGGGGCGCCGGCGTGAGTCGCCGCGCTGCCGAGCAGCAGTCCGCCCAGCGGGCCCTGGAACAGCTCACCACCAAGAAGCAGTAATGACCGACATTCAAGATCAAACCCCTGAAGCACCCTTCCACACCGGCTTTGTGGCCATCGTGGGCCGCCCCAACGTGGGCAAATCCACCCTGCTGAACCGGCTGATCGGCCAAAAAATCAGCATCGTCTCTCGCAAGGCCCAGACCACCCGCCACCGGGTGACGGGGGTGCTGACCGAGGGCCCCAATCAGTTCGTGTTCGTGGATACCCCGGGCTTCCAGACTCGCCACAAAAACGCCCTCAACCGCACCATGAACCGCACCGTCACCCAGGTGCTGGCCGACGTGGATCTGGTGCTGTTCGTGATCGAAAGCTGCCGCTTCGGCCCCGAGGACGAACAGGTGCTGCGCCTGCTGCCCGAAGGCGCCAAGGTGATTCTGGTGGTGAACAAGGTCGATCTGCTCACCGACAAGGGCCGTCTGCTGCCCTTCCTCGAAAAGATGGGTGCCCTCTACCCGTTTGCCGAGATCGTCCCGGTGAGTGCCGAACGGGGCCGCAATACCGACGAGCTGGTGAAAGCCGCCGCCGCCTACCTGCCCGAGTGCGAGCGGGTGTTCGACGAGGACGACATCACCGACCGGAGCGAGCGCTTCCTGGCCGCCGAGTTCCTGCGCGAAAAGCTGTTCCGCCAGCTGGGTGAAGAACTGCCCTATGGGATGACCGTCGAGATCGAAAAGTTCGAGACCGAAGGCGCCCTGCGTCGCATCCACGCCGCCATCATCGTCGACAAGGCGCCCCACAAGGCCATGGTGATTGGCCGGGGCGGCGAGCGCCTCAAGCGCATCGCCACCGAAGCCCGGGTCGAGATGGAAAGACTGTTTGAAGCCCGGGTGTTTCTGGAGGTCTGGGTCAAGGTCAAGAGCGGCTGGGCAGACGACGAGCGCGCCCTCAAGAGCCTCGGCTACGACTGATCCGGCCCGCCCCCGGCGTTTCTGAGGCCCCTCCGCCATGGCCCCCAGGCAGCGTGTGGACCAGCAGCCGGGTTACGTGCTGCACACTTACCCCTACCGGGAAACCAGCCTGATTGTTGAGGCTTTCAGCCTGGATCATGGCCGGGTGGGGCTGGTGGCCCGGGGCGCCCGGCGCCCCACCTCCCAGCTGCGCGGCCAGTTGATGGCCTTTCGCCCTCTGTTTCTCGACTGGAGCGGCGGCGGCGAAATGAAAACCCTGATCCGCGCCGAATGGCAGGGCCGCCTTCCTTTGCTGGGGGGACAGGCGCTGCTGTGTGGCTACTATCTCAACGAACTCCTGATGCGCCTGCTGCCTCGGGAAGTGCCCCACCCGGCCCTGTATGCAGCCTATGCCGAAGCCCTCGAAGGCCTGGCCCATGGCGAGCCTCAGGAAATCCTGCTGCGCCGCTTCGAGCTGGCCTTGCTGCAGGAACTGGGCTACGGCCTGTGCCTGGATAGCGAGGGCGACACCGGCATCCCCCTGCGGCCCGATGGTCGCTACGCTTATATAATCGAACGCGGTGCCGTGCTGGTGGAAGGCCTGGGGCTCCAGGATGCTTCCGTGGTGAGCGGCCAGACCCTCCTCGACATGGGGCGGGGCGATTTCCGCAATCCGGAAACCCTCGGCCAGAGCAAGCTGCTCATGCGCCGCCTGATCCAGCATTACCTGGGGGGCCAGGCCCTCCAGTCCCGCCGCATCTTTACCGAAATGTTTGCCCTTCCCGGAGAAAGCTCTTGATCGAACTCGGTGTCAATATCGACCACGTGGCCACCCTGCGCCAGGCGCGCCGTACCTGGGAGCCCGATCCCGTGTGGGCCGCCGTTGAAGCCCATTTGGGCGGCGCCGACGGCATCACCGTCCACCTGCGTGAAGACCGTCGCCACATTCAGGATGAAGACGTGCGCAAGCTGCGCGATCTCACCCAGATCAAGCTCAACCTCGAAATGGCAGCGACCGACGAGATGGTGGACATCGCCTGCCGGCTGCGCCCGGAAATGGCCATGTTCGTGCCCGAAGGGCGCCACGAAGTGACCACCGAAGGCGGCCTCGACATCGTGTCCCAGGAGGCCCGCCTCAAGGATGCGGTGTCTCGCCTTGCCGACCAGGGCATCGTGGTGAGCGTGTTCATCGACGCCGAGCCGGCCCAGGTGGAAGCCGCCGCCCGCATTGGCGCCAAGGTCTGCGAGATTCACACCGGCCCCTATGCCCACGCCTTCCACGCCGCCGGGCGCGACTTTGAAAGCGTCGCCGTGCTGGCCGAGATCGAAAAGGTGCGCAGCGCCGGCACCCTGATCCGGGATCTGGGGATGCGCTTCAATGCTGGCCATGCCCTCAACTACTACAACGTCCAGGCCATTGCCCGCCTGCCGGGCATCCGCGAACTGCACATCGGCCACGCCATTGTCAGTCGTGCGGTGTTTACCGGCCTGCGCGAAGCGGTGCGCGAGATGAAGCGCCTGATGCGCGAAGCCGCCGAGCGGGGCCTGCATTCGTGATCTTTGGGGTCGGCACCGACATTGTCCGGGTGGCCCGTCTGCAGGACGCCTTGGCCCGCCACGGCGAACGCTTTGCGGCCCGCCTGCTGGATGCGTCCGAACTGGATGATTACCGCAGGGCACCCGACCCGGCCCGTTTCCTGGCCAAGCGTTTTGCCGCCAAGGAAGCCTTCGGCAAGGCCCTGGGCACCGGCGTGGCCGAGCCGGCCACCCTGCACGCGGTGCGGGTGGCCCATGATCCCCGGGGCAAGCCGCTGTTTGCCTACGGGCCCGCCCTGGCCGAGCACATGCGCGCCCAGGGCCTGCACGCCCACCTGAGCCTGAGCGACGAGGCCGAATATGTCGTCGCCTTCGCCGTTATCGAACACCTGTCTGCGCCGTCCGTTTAAGCCATGAAGCCCTCCTGCCTTCCCAACGGCCCCGTCATGCTCGACGTGGCCGGCCACGTGCTCACCGCCGAAGAGGCCGAGCGCCTGCAACACCCGCTGGTAGGCGGGGTGATTCTGTTCGCCCGCAACTACGCGGATCCAGCCCAACTCCAGGCCCTCACCGCTGGGATTCGGGCGGTGCGCCCGGGGCTGCTCATCACCGTGGACCACGAAGGAGGCCGGGTGCAGCGCTTCCGGGAAGGCTTCACCCGCCTGCCCGCCATGGGCCGCCTGGGCACCCTGTGGGATGCCGATCCGGCGGCTGCGCTGGAGACCGCCCGGGCCGCTGGCTTGGTGCTGGCTGCCGAGCTACGCGCCCATGGGGTTGATCTCAGCTATGCGCCGGTGCTGGATCTGGACTACGGCTGCAGCCGCGTGATTGGCGACCGGGCTTTCCACCGCCAGCCGGCGGTGGTGGCGCAGTTGGCCGCCGCCCTGCTGGATGGCCTCGCCCAGGCTGGCATGGGGGCTGTGGGCAAGCATTTCCCCGGTCACGGCGCGGTGGAGGCCGATTCCCATGTGGCGATTCCAGTGGATGAGCGCAGCTTTGATGCGGTGTGGGCCGAAGACATCCAGCCTTTCCTCGCCCTGGCTCCGCGCCTGGGGGGCGTGATGCCCGCCCATGTGATCTTCCGCCAGATCGACCCCCGCCCGGCGGGCTTTTCGCCTTTCTGGATCGGCGAGGTGCTGCGCCAGCGCCTGGGCTTTGCGGGCGTGGTGTTCAGCGACGATCTGACCATGGAAGGTGCCAGCGTGGCCGGCGACATTCTGGCCCGGGCCGAGGCCGCCTACGGGGCGGGCTGCGACATGGTGCTGGTGTGCAATCGCCCGGATCTGGCCGCCCAGCTGCTGGCGGGCTGGCAGCCCGTGCTGCGCCCCGAATCCACCGCCCGGGTGGCGGCCCTGAGCCCCCAGGCCGGCATGCCGGCAGCGCTGGAGGCTTGGGATGACTACCAGCGCGCCCGGGCCCGGATTGGGGCCCTGGGCTGAAACTGTAGCTGCCGCAGAGGGGAGGGCGATGTGATGGAACCTGATGCCAGGGCTTTTGATGCCAAGGCTTTCCTGCGGACCTTGACGGAGGAGCCCGGGGTTTACCGGATGATCGCCGCCGACGAGAGCGTGCTCTATGTGGGCAAGGCGAAAAACCTCAAGCGCCGGGTCTCGTCCTACTTCCAGCGCACCCAGCTTTCCCCCCGCATCGCCCTCATGGTGGCCCAGGTGGCCCGGGTGGACATCACTGCCACCCGCTCCGAGGCCGAGGCCCTGATCCTCGAAAACAACCTCATCAAGAGCCTCGGGCCCAAGTACAACATCCTGTTTCGGGACGACAAGTCCTACCCTTACATCGCCCTCTCGGGGGGCGCATTTCCGCGCATTTTCTACCACCGGGGTGGGTTTGCCCGGGGCGTGCGCTATTTCGGGCCCTATCCCAACAGCTGGGCGGTGCGCGAGAGCCTGCATCTGATGCAGAAGTTGTTCCGTCTGCGCACCTGCGAAGACACCACCTTCAACAACCGCTCCCGGCCCTGCCTGCAGTACCAGATCCAGCGCT
>JAJTBM010000534.1 GCA_021286885.1 Rhodocyclales bacterium | reverse complement strand
CAGGAAAGCGTCAGGCAACAGTTCACCGCCTCCCAGAAGCATCGGGCTGCGCTGCACGCCCAGCGCCCGCAACAGCCCAACAACCCTCAGCCACGCCACGGCGCCGATGTGCTGTGGAAGGCTGATCCGAGCCAGCCCCGGGAAGATCTGAACCCGGTGGTGATCCTCGGCTACAACTGAATCGAATCCCGCTCTCTCCGTCTTGGCGGAGGGAGTTTCCCTTGGGGTCTTCTAACCCCTTTCATACCGGCCCCTCCAGGAGGCCGGTTTTTTTATGGGCGCTCCGCCCGAACCCTGCGCCAGATGCGGGATTCGCGACATCAGCGACAAAATCCTCCACAATACGCCCCCGTTGGAACGCCCCGCGCCGTGGGCCGGCGTTCAAGCGCAAAACCCCCGAACCCGCACGCCCCGCAGCGCGCCATACACAGACAGTCAAGGGAGGCGCGATGCTTTCTTGCCCCGACCACCGGGTCGCCCAATTTCGGGACATCCTGATCTGGCCCGTCCAGATCCGCCCGGGCTTTTCCAGCGAATCCATCCCGCGCATCCATCAGCAGATGACGGCGGGCGGCCAGTGGCGCCTGCTGGATGACGAATTCCCCGATGATCCCGCCGATTTCCAGGAACGCCATTACAAGGAGTTCGTGGCCTTCCTGCCCTATGTGCAGCGCTTCTTGTATGGCGAGGGCGTTTCGGGCGCCGAGCACACCCCGGGGCGTAGCGCCCCCGTCACCGTTTACCGGCGCACCGACGTGGACCGGCTGCGCATCACCCTGCGCCCGGACAGCGCACCCATCGAACTGCAGGTGGCTCACGTAGACCTGTATTTCTTTCTGGACATGGACGTAGCCCTGCTCAACGTGGAAGTGGCCGCCGAGAACCTACCCTTGGCCACTGCCCACGAGCTGCTCTACCGCTTTGGCCGGGCCTACCCGACGGGCTGGGATCAGGCTGGCCAGGGGCTGCACAACCCCGCTCGCGCTACCCTGCTGGATCGCCAGGGGCGGGAGTTGGCCAGTTCCGACCCGGCCAACAAGGCCCGCTACCTCGAATTTGTATGCCGCCACCGGGCCCCCTGCGTGAGCCAGATGTGGTCCTGGCTGCTCCAGCCCTTCGTGCCCGACCACGACGACACGCCGGGCGAGCTGCGCTTCCGGCTCATCGAGTATTACCGGATGCCGCTCATGGCCTACCTGGCCCTGGAGAACCCCCGGGCCCTCACCCGGGATGATTTCATCCGTTTCGGCTTCGTGGCCAACCTGCCCGCCCACGACCCGATCCCGCGCAAAGACCCAGCGGTGATCCGCTTCGAGCGCCTGCACTGCGAAGACCGCTTCTGGACCGACTCCGAGGCCGGCCCCAACAGCCGCTTCATCTGCACCGGCAACGCCCTGCTGCTGATCGGCGAAGCCGACTCGCCCTTCTTCTGCAATGCCGAAACCGGGCTGCTGGCCCGCTTCCGGCACCAGTACTTTTTGCTGTTCCTGATCACCCACTTTCACCGGGCGGCCCTGCTTTCGTTTTCGGATCGGCTCGCCAGCGCAGTCAACGAACTCGACATCCGCAACAGCGAATCCGTACGCCAGTTCAAGCGCCGTATCCGCCAGAGCTTTGAAAGCTTCCTGCGCTTCACCCACCGCTACTGGTTTCACGAAGTTTCGGAGCAAGGGCTGGTGCAATCCCTGTTCGAACGCACTGCCCGCCAACTGCGCAACGACGAGCTGTTCGACGAGGTGAAGGAGCAGGTGCGCGAGATGAGCGCCTATCTGGACAGCGACAGCCAACGCCGCCAATCCGGCACCGTGCTGCGCCTGACGGTGGTGACCATCTTCGGGCTGGTGGCCACGGTGGTCACGGGCTATTTCGGGATGAATCTGTTCGACTTTGGCGCCGCCCCCCAAACCACCAAACTCGTGCAGATGGCCAGCGTCACCGGCCTCACTGTGGCGCTGGTGCTGTTTACCGTGGCCCGTTCCAAGCGGCTCTCGGATTTCCTGGAGGCCCTATCGGATGAGCGCCTGAACCTGCAGGCCAAGTGGGCATCCTTCCTGCAGGTCTTCCGCAAACCACCTGCAGAATAAGCCCACC
>JAJTBM010000533.1 GCA_021286885.1 Rhodocyclales bacterium | reverse complement strand
CGACTGCGTCACGACAAGGCCGAGATGCAGACGGCTGTGGATCTGCTGACCACCAATGAAACCTATTTTTTCAGAGAGCCCAAGCATTTTAATTTTCTGAAAGAGGTGGTCCTGCCCGAGATGCGCCAGCAGGCAAATATCCGCATCTGGAGCGCAGCCTGCTCCAGTGGTGAGGAGCCCTACACGCTGGCGATGGTGCTTTCCGAGGTACTGGGCAACCGGCGTTGGGAGATCGTGGCTTCTGACCTTTCAACCCGGGTTCTAGAGCATGCCCGCCAGGGGCGTTATACCATGGAAGATGCGAACGGTATTCCGCCGGGGCTGCTGGGAAAATACTGCCTGAAAGGGGTGGGGAGCCAGGAGGGCGTTTTCATGATCAAGCAGGATCTGCGCGCCCGGATCGATTTTCGGCAGATCAACCTGAATGCGACCATGCCGGATATTGGCATATTTGACGTGATTTTCCTGCGCAATGTGATGATCTATTTTGATCTGGACACCAAGCGTCAGGTGGTGCAGCGATTGCTGCCCCTGCTCCGTCCAGGAGGGTATTTCATGTTGAGCCATTCGGAGAACCTGAATGGTGTCAACAATGTGCTCAAGTCGGTCAGACCCTCTATTTATCGGAAGCCAGGGTAAGTCAATGCGCAAACCTGACCCCATGGTGGAAGTATTCCTGAAGCCGGGTGAGTTGCACTTTGGCGGACGGGATACCCGGATCCGGACCATCCTGGGCTCCTGCGTGTCGTTGGTGTTCTGGCACCCGGGGCGTCTGCTGGGGGGCATGTGCCATTACCTGTTGCCCACGCGGCGCCTGGGTAGCACCTGCGACGGGTTGGATGGGCGCTACGGAGACGAGGCCATCAGCCTGATGATCCAGTCCATTCATACGCAGGGGCTCAAGCCGGGAGAGTTTCGGGTGAGGGTGTTTGGTGGGGGCAACATGTTCCCGGATCTGAGCTGTCAAAGGGCTGGTAAGCCCATTGGCCAGCAGAATGTGGAGGCCGCTCGGGCGCTGATTCGCAGCCATTGCCTGCAATGTGTGGGTGCCCATGTGGAAGGGGTGGGGCATCGTCACCTGATTTTTGATGTCTGGAGCGGCCGGGTGACGGTCCGCACGGCAGATGACTGAAGTTCTCCTAGAAAGGAAACAAGGAATATGCCTGCAATCAAGGTGCTGATCGTTGATGATTCGGCGGTAGTCCGTCAGGTGCTTTCCGGGGCCTTGGATGAGGATGTGGCCATTGAGGTGATCGGAACAGCGGTCGATCCCATCTTTGCGCTGGAAAAAATGAAGCAGCAGTGGCCCGATGTAATCGTGCTGGATGTGGAGATGCCTCGCATGGATGGCATCACCTTCTTGCGCAAGATCATGGCCGAGCGGCCTACTCCGGTGGTGATATGTTCCACCCTGACCGAAAAAGGTTCAGAAACTGCAATGCAGGCCCTGTCGGCGGGGGCAGTCACGGTGGTGACCAAACCCAAGCTGGGGCTCAAGCGTTTCCTTGAGGATTCTTCCGATGATCTGGTGGCGGCAGTCAAGGCTGCCGCCCGTGCCAATGTGCGCCGCCTGACTACCCTGGCCAAGACGGGAGCACCTCCGCCCGTGTTGAATACGCCCAAACTAAGTGCTGATGCGATCCTGCCGGCAGGTTCTGCCATGGTGCAGACCACTGAAACCGTTGTGGCCATTGGCACCTCGACGGGGGGCACCCAAGCCCTTGAGGTGGTGCTTCGGGCCTTGCCCCGGATGTGCCCGGGCATTGTGGTGGTTCAGCACATGCCTGAAAAATTCACCGAAGCCTTTGCTGCCCGCCTGGATAGTCTGTGCGAGGTGGAGGTCAAAGAAGCCCGGCACGGGGATCGGGTCTTGCCTGGGCGGGTGCTGATTGCGCCGGGGGGGCGTCACATGCTGCTCAAGCGCAGCGGAGCCCAGTATGTGGTGGATGTGGTGGATGGCCCCCCGGTCAGCCGCCACCGGCCTTCGGTGGATGTGCTGTTCCGCTCAACAGCCCGTTTTGCTGGGCGTAACGCGGTAGGCATCATCATGACCGGCATGGGCGATGATGGGGCCAAGGGGCTCAAGGAGATG
>JAJTBM010000532.1 GCA_021286885.1 Rhodocyclales bacterium | reverse complement strand
GCTGCCTTTCCCCGGCACCGATACCCAGGTCCCGGATATTGCTGATCCGGTCTGGCAGCGGCTGGTGCAGGGAGAGCTCAATATCGATGTGCGGGTGCTCAGTTTGCAGCTCCTGTTGTCCCGCACCCGTTCGCAGGTGGCCAGCATTGCCGATGAAGAGGTGCGCCTGGTCAAGTTGCGCGATCTGCATCGTTATTTCGTGAAAAACGAGCGTATGCTTTCCCATGAACTGCAACAACTGAGAGAGGCTGCCTGACCATGCCCGAAAATCGTTTGATGACCATTGCGGAAGCGACTGACCTGATCCGGGCAGGGCGTTTCCTGATGGTGGCCGCAGACGAAGCACTCCTGCGCCGCTTGCCCGCCGGCAACTGGATCGGCGGCACGATTCCGTATTTCATGGGCAATGACGGGGGCGTGGCCACCCGGGACAAGCTGTTTGTCACCGAGATTCCGACCGATGCGGGGCTGCCCCAGATCCGCACCTATGACATCACCAGCCTGGATCACGTGTGTGTGGATGGGCCGGCCAATGGCTACAGCTTGATCATCATTCCGGCCTTCTCCGGCACCCACTCCCTATATGCCCGCAAGGCGCCCACCTTTGAAGACATGTTCATCAAGCCGGTGGTGGGCTGGATTGCGGGTTGCCACCTGGACGATTTTGGCAAAGTGGCGCCCTTGGTGGTGAGTGGCCCGGAGCTGGCGTTTGATGGTGAGCGGGCGGTGGTGATGCATGTGCCCCTGCCGGATAGCCAGTATGCGCGCATCGAGATTTTCAATCAGATGAATCAGGGCCAAGGGGCGGTGATCCGTTTCGCAGAAACGGGTTTTTCTGCCTCCGAGTGCGAGATTGATGGTCAGCGCCAGAATCTTGCCCACTATCTTCAAGAGCATAAATCGGATGTGCGCTTGCCTTTGGTGGCTGATTACAACGGCGCCTCGGTGAATGTCTCCATCAAAGGGGTGAATCCGGCAGAAGGTCGCGTGGATTTTTATGCGCCGGTGTTCAAGGATGTGGAGTACCGCCTGGCTTCGCCGGTGGATTTTTCGTCCTTCGGAGGCGCCCAGGTGGAGGGCGAATCGCCCCTGTGGTCTTGCAACTGCATCCTGAACTACCTGTATTGCGGCCTGGAGGGCAAGCGTACCGGCCCGCTCACTGGCCCCATGACCTTCGGCGAAATTGCCTATCTGCTCCTCAACCAGACCCAGGTGTATTTCACCCTCGATAGCTGAGGCGGATGCGGGTTTCGCTTCGGCTATCGTCGCCCATGCCCTGTTGCGCCCACGGCCTGCAGGGCGTGGGTTCAGGGCTGCGATGCTCCCGGTGAGCTGGGGCCGAGCGGGTCTAGCCCAAAGTAGCGCGCCAGCAGCCGGTACACATCCGGATAAAGTCCGGCTAGGGCGGCAGGTGTTTCAAAGAAGTGCTCGCTCATCACCGCTAAAAACTCCCCCGGGTTTTCGGCGCCGTAGGGATCAAGGGGGCTTTCTTCAGCCCAGCCCGGATCCGCTTCCAGCCGCTGGGCAAAATCCGTGAAGGCTGCCGCAAAGGTGGTCTGCCACTCCTTGTAAGAAATTTCCGCCGGCAGGGCGGGAACTCCATCCACTTCTCCGTTGCCCATGTCCAGCGTATGCACGAATTCGTGGATCAGGACATTGATTCCCTCGGGCCTGTCCCCATCTTCCGGTTCAAACCACGCCACCAGCACCGGCCCTTCGATCCAGGCCTCGCCCAGCAGGGTTTCTTCGTACTCGTGCACCACGCCATTTTCATCCACCTCCTGGCGCGGGATGATGAAATCTCCGGGGTACACGACGATCTCCGCCCAGTTGCGGTAGGCTTCGCACCCCCGGTGCAGGATGGGCAGTGCGGCCTGTAGCGCAATGGAGAGCCGGATGTGGTTGTTCAGTACCAGCCCGGCGGCGCCGTTGATCTGCTTCAGGCCGAGGAGCTCCCGGCTGCGTTCGCGCAGCAGGGCTTGCTCGGTGGGGCTCATCCAGTGCAAGAAGGGCAGACTGCGCCAGACTGCGTCCCACAGATCTGCGCCGATCTGGGGGCTGGATGGGGAGCGGCGGGGCCACCAGCGGGAAAAAACAGAAAAC
>JAJTBM010000531.1 GCA_021286885.1 Rhodocyclales bacterium | reverse complement strand
CCGGGCAAGAGCGGCACCCTTAAAACGCTGGTCATCAATGGAGCCGAGTGCGAGCCCTTCATCACCTGCGATGACATGCTGATGCGCGAGCGGGCCGATGCCATGCTCCAGGGCATCATCACCATGCGCCAGCTGCTCCAGGCCGAAGAGGTGCTGATCGGCATCGAAGACAACAAGCCCCAGGCGGTGGCTGCCGTCCAGGCCGCCATCCAGAAAAGCGGCGAATCCGGCATCGAGGCCATCGCCATTCCCACCCGTTACCCGGCGGGCGGCGCCAAGCAGCTGATCCGGGTACTCACCGGCATCGAAGTACCCCACGGTCAGCGCTCCACCGATTACGGCGTGCAATGCTTCAACGTGGGCACCGCGTTTGCGATCCACGAAGCCCTGAGCCTGGGCCGACCCATGATCCAGCGGCTTGTCACCGTCACCGGCAACGTGAATGCGCCGCGCAACTACGAGGTGCTGCTCGGCACCCCCATGGATCACGTGGTGCGCCTCGCCGGTGCCCGCCCGGACACCGACCGCTACATCATGGGCGGCCCCATGATGGGTGCCCGGATGCCCGCCTTCGACGTGCCCGTGGTCAAGGCCACCAACTGCATCCTGGTGGGCAGCCCCGCCCTGTTCCCACCGCCGCCGCCGGAAATGCCCTGCATCCGCTGCGGCGAATGCGCCAAGGCCTGCCCTGCCGATCTGGCCCCGTTCGAAATGTACTGGCATTCCCGCGCCAAAAATTTCGGCAAAGCCCAGGAATACCACCTGTTTGACTGCATCGAGTGCGGCTGCTGTAGCTTCGTCTGCCCCTCGCGCATTCCGCTGGTGGATTATTTCCGCTTCTCCAAGAGCGAGATCTGGACGCGGGAGCGTGAAAAAGACGCCGCCGACACCGCCCGGGATCGCTTCGAGTTCAAGAACTTCCGCCAGGAACGGGAAAAGCAGGAGAAGGCCGAGAAACTCGCGGCCAAGGCTGCAGCCACCCGGGAAAAGGTTGCGACCGAACCCAAGGCCGCCCCCACTCCGGCCACGCCCACCGCTGCCAGCCCCGCCGCCCAACCCGCACCGACTGCCGCAGCAGCGCCTGCAGCCCCCGCCGCAACGGGTGCAGATGCCGCCAAGAAGGCCCTGATCGAAGCTGCCATGGAGCGCGCTCGCCAGCAAAAGGCCCAGGCTGCAGCCGCCCCCAAAAACACCGAAAACCTGAGTCCCGAAGCCCAGGCCGAGATTGCAGAAATCGACGCCCGCCGGGCCGCCGCCGCCAAACCGGCTACCCCGCCGGCCCCGGACGCCTGAGCCTGACCGGAACCGAACCATGAACAACTCACCCTTCGTACGCAAACCCGCCAGCGTCCAGAGCGTCATGCTCCAGGTGCTGGTGGCCCTCCTGCCGGGCATTGCCGCCTATGTGTGGTTTTACGGTGCCGGGATCCTGGTGAACCTGCTCATCGCCTCCATCACCGCGCTCACGGGCGAGGCCCTGATGCTCACCGCCCGGGGCAAGCCCCGGGGGATGTTCCTGGGCGACCTGTCGGCCATTGTCACCGCCTGGCTGATCGCCCTCACCTTTCCGCCCATCGTGCCCTGGTGGCTCACCGTCACCGCCACCCTGCTGGCCATTGTGGTGGTCAAGCAACTCTACGGCGGGCTGGGCCAGAATCCCTTCAACCCGGCCATGGGTGCCTTCTGTCTGATGATCGTGGCCTACCCGGCGCTCATGTCCCAGTGGCCCTCTGCTGGCCAGCTGGATTTTGCCAGCCAGCTCCAGCTCATCCTGGGCGGCGAGCGGGTGGCGGATGCGATCACCGGCGCCACTCCCCTCGACACCCTGCGCACCCTGCTGCGCGCCGGCAACCACGCCGGCCAGACCACCGCCCAACTGATGCAGGACCCGGCCTTCGGCCACCTGGGCGGCGCGGGCAGCGAGTGGATTGCGCTGGGCTACCTGGTGGGCGGCCTGTTCCTGGTGCAACGGCGCATCATCACCTGGCACATTCCGGCAGGTTTTTGTGGTGGGCTGGCACTGGTAGCCCTGCTGCCCTGGGCCCTGCACCCCGCCCAATACGCTTCCCCGGCCTTCCATCTGGCCACCGGGGGTGCCATGCT
>JAJTBM010000530.1 GCA_021286885.1 Rhodocyclales bacterium | reverse complement strand
CCGCTGCGGCGAAAAAATCCTCGAAGCCATCCAGCAAGCCTGGATCGACGAAGTGGAGTGACCTCCATGCAGCCGCTCCCCGGCACCCAGGCCCGCACCGCCAGCCCGGGGCTGGGCGCGGCTGTGCATGACTTCAGCTTCACCCGCCTGGATGGGGGCCTGCAGCCCCTGGCCGATTTTAAGGGCCGCCCCCTCCTGATCGTGAACACCGCCAGTCGCTGCGGTTTCACCCCCCAATATGCAGGCCTTGAGGCCCTGCACCAGCGCTACGCTGCCCAGGGGCTGGTCATCATCGGCTTTCCCTGCCACCAGTTTGGTGCCCAGGAACCCGGCCCCGCCACCGAGATCGCCCAGTTCTGCCAGCGCAACTACGGCGTCAGCTTTCTGATGGCCGACAAGGTAGATGTGCGCGGCCCCCGGGCCCATCCCCTGTTTGTCTGGCTCACCCATGCCCGCCCCGGGATCTTGGGTACCCGGGCTATCAAATGGAATTTCACCAAATTCCTCCTCAATCGCAGCGGTCAGGTAGTGGCGCGTTACGCGCCGTTGACCGCACCGGCTCGGCTGGAAGCAGCGATTGAGCGGGTGGTGTAAGCCCCATTCTTTTGCACCGTTTGTGTCCATAAATTGGCCATGTGCTCCGGGCATCTGTCCAGATTTGATCCGCTCTGGCGTAAGGGCAAGTCGTAAGATATTGTCTTGTTTAGGCTTTCCGCCGTGGCCTTGTTCTTGCCTGTAAGTTGAACGCCCCTTGTGCCTGGGGGTGTTCCGTGTCTGCTTACAGGAGAGAAAGCCATGCTGCGCTACGAAGTCCATCCCGGTCAGTCCGACACCCTCCGCCTTGCCCGTAGCACCGCGCCGGTTCCTGGCCCGGGGCAGGTGTTGGTGGGGATACAGGCGGTGTCCCTCAATTATCGGGATCTGCTGGTGAGCCGGAACACCTATTTCAGTCCGATTCCCGCCGGGCGGGTGCCCTGTTCGGATGGGGCTGGGCGGGTGATTGCGGTGGGCGCTGGGGTGACCGGGCTTGCAGTGGGGGATCGGGTGGCGAGCCTGTTCTTTCCGGGCTGGCAAGGGGGCGCACCTACACCCGCCGCCGTGGGCGAGGCCCTGGGGGCAGAGCTGGATGGGGTGCTGGCCGAATGCTTCCTGAGCCACGAGCGCGGCCTGATCCGAATTCCCGATGAAATCACCCTGGCCGAAGCGGCCACCTTGCCCTGCGCGGGGCTGACCGCCTGGCACGCCCTGTTTGAGGCGGGCAGCCTCACCCCGGGCCAGACCGTCGTGCTCCAGGGCACCGGGGGCGTGTCGATCTTTGCGCTCCAGCTGGCCAAGGCTGCCGGCGCCCGGGTCATCATCACCTCCAGTTCGGATGCCAAGCTTGAGCGGGCCCGCAGCCTGGGGGCCGATGCGTGCATCAACTACCGTACGCAGCCCGAGTGGGACAAGGAAGTGCTGCGCCTCACCGGCGGCCACGGGGCCGATGTGGTGGTGGAGGTGGGCGGCCCGGGCACCCTGGAACGCTCCCTCAACTGCGTGGCGGTGGGCGGGCGGATTGCCTACGTGGGCGTGCTGACCGGCCTTGCGGGCCAGGCCAGCCCGGTCATGCTGATTCCGCGTCTTTCCACCATCAACGGCATCTTTGTGGGTAGCCGCGCCATGTTCGAGCGTTTGCTCGCTGCCTTGGTGGCCCACAAGATCCGTCCGGTGATCGACCAGGAGTTTGCTTTCGATCAGGCGCCCGCTGCCCTGGCCCGGATGGAGTCGGCGGCCCACTTCGGCAAGCTGGTGCTGCGGGTGGGGTGATGGATGAGGAGGGCGCTCCGGGGGCGTGCGCGTGCCACAATCACGCCTTGCCTTTGCCTATCCCGGAGCAGCCCTTGCGTGTATTGGTGGTGGAAGATGATGAGATCCTCGCGGCAGGCCTGGGCGAAGGCCTGGAGCGGGGTGGGTTTCAGGTGGATCGCTTGGGGGCGGCGGAGCCGGCCCTGGGGTGCTGGACACCACAGCCTATGATGTGGCGATTGTGGATCTGGGCCTGCCGGGCATGGATGGGCTTAGTCTGAGTCGTCGCATGCGGGAGCGCGGCATCCTGACGCCGGT
>JAJTBM010000529.1 GCA_021286885.1 Rhodocyclales bacterium | reverse complement strand
CCCTTCGATCCGGCTGATGGGGTCTTGCAGGGTGGTGGCCATCCAGTCGGCGATGTCGGTATCGCTCATCCGGTGGGTCTGGTCGTACACCGAGACGATCATCAAAAAGCTGTTCTGGAGCTTGCGCACCTGCAGCCCATTGAGCTGGACCGGGCTGGGCAGGCGGCGCACCGCCTGGTTGGCCAGGTTCTGAACCTGCACCAGAGCGGTATCAATGTCGGTGCCCTGGCTGAAGGTGAGCAGCAATTCGGCCTGGCCCGAGGCGCTGCTGGAGGCGCTGAAATACATCAGCCGCTCCACCCCCTTCAGCTCCTGCTCCAGGATTTTGGTGACGCTGTTTTCCACCGCCTGGGCAGTGGCCCCCGGATAACGGGCGGTAATCATCACCGCCGGCGGGGCGATGTCGGGGTACTGGCCCACCGGCAGCAGCCAGACCGAGAGCAGGCCGGTGAGCGTAATGACGCAGGCGCTGACCCAGGCCAGCACCGGGCGATCCATGAAAAAACGGGCCAGCATCTCAAGCCCCCTTCCGTGGAGCAGGGCCTTCGCCCGCCCCCTGGGCAGCCGGCGGGGACGTGAGGGGCACCGGCTTCACCTGCTGGCCGGGCTCCACCCGGCGGCGGCCTTCGACGATCACCCGTTCCCCGGCCTGGAGCCCGCTGCGCACCACCCACTGCCCCTCCAGCAGGGTATCGGCCTGCACCGGGCGCGCCTCTACCTGATCCTGGGCATTCACCACCCAGACCCGGGCAGCGCCCTGGGCGTCGTGCTCCAGACCCTGATGGGGCACCAGCAGGGCGCCCACCGCCACCCCCTGCTCCACCGAGGCCCGCACATACATGCCGGGCATCAGCAGCCCTTCGGGATTGGGAAAGCGGGCACGCAGGGTCACGGCGCCACTGGCCGGGTCCACACTCACCTCGTTAAAGCGCAGGCTGCCCGCATGGGCGTAGGGCATGCCCCCTTCCATGCGCAACTGCACCCGGGCACCCGCCGCCTGCAGGCCCCCGGCCTGGCGCTGCTGCTGGAGTCGCACCAGTTCCTGGCTGGGCTGGACGATGTCCACGTACACCTCATCCAGCTGGACGATGGACGACAGGGCGGCCTGCTGATCCCGGGTCACCAGGGCGCCCTCGCTCACACTCGAACGCCCGATCCGGCCACTGATGGCGGCCCGGATGCGGGTGCGCTCCAGATCGACCCGGGCGGCATCCAGGGCGGCCCGGGCGGCCCGCACTTCAGCCCGGGCCTGGGCCTGGGCAGATTCCATGTCTTCGTACTCCTGGCGACTCACCCCGTCGATGCGCACCAGCTCCGCATGGCGCTGGAGGCTGCGGGTCAGGCTGGCGGCCTTGGCCTCGGCCCGGGCCAGATTGCCCTCGGCCACCCCGTAGGCGGCCCGGTAAGCGGCATCATCCAGCTCATACAGCAGCTGGCCGGCCTGGACCCGGGCGCCTTCTTCAAACAAACGGCGTCGCACCACGCCCCCCACCTGGGGGCGCACCTCCGACACCCGCAGGGCCACCACTCGGCCCGGTAGCTCGGTGCGCAGCACCACATCCTGGGCGGCAGGACGCACCACCCCCACCTCGGGGGTCGGGCCGCCGGGGGGCCCCGTTTCTTCTGCCGGGGCAGCGCACCCCGCCACCAGCACCACACTCCACAGGGCCCAGCCCTGACGATTCAATTTCATCCGCACAGTTTCGTCCGCAGTTTGATCCGCTATTTGGTTGGCTATTTAGTCGGCTATTTCGTTGGCTATTTCGTTGGCTATTTCGTTCGCCATGTCTGCCGGCCTGTTTGCCGCTCAGGCCCCCAGGGTGGCGCCGCCATCCACCACCAGATCCTGCAGGGTGATGTGGCCCGCCTGGGGCGAAGCGAGAAAGACCACCGCCTGGGCGATGTCGAGGGGGGTGGCCGCCTTGGCCAGGGGAATCCCGAGCTTGAACTGCGCCGGCAGCCCGGCCACGGTGCGCCGGATCCCCTCTGCATCCAGCCCCATCCCGCGCAGCATGGGGGTGTCGGTGGTGCCCGGAGACACCACGTTGCAGCGCACCCCAAAGGGCGCCAGCTCCAGGGCCACGCAATGGCTGAAACTCACCAGCGCG
>JAJTBM010000528.1 GCA_021286885.1 Rhodocyclales bacterium | reverse complement strand
GGGGGATTTGCCCTCAAGTTGAGCGCGAAAATCCTGCTCATCTGCATTGCGCTCGCTGCCCTCCAGATGGCTGTTGAGCCAGGCAAAGCGCTCGCTGCCCGAGGATGCGAGCAAACGGGAAAGCACGCTCCAGTCCAGATTGGCTACCACCACAGGGGGCTGCCCGGGCTGGGCCAGTAATTGGCCGAGCTGCTCCAGTGCCTGAGCCGCTCCTAGGGGCGCTTTACCCAAGCGCTGCTCCAGGCTGTCCCGCACGGCGGTGTTGCGGGTGAGATAACCCGCATCCCCAATGGGGCCCCAGCCCACGCACAGGGCTGGCAGACCAGCCGCCTGGCGCAGCTGGGCCAGGGCTTCGAGGGCCATGTTGGCTGCCACGTAATTGCCCTGCCCCGGGTTGCCAATGGCTGTCGTCACCGACGAAAACAGCACAAAATGCTTGAGTGGCAGCCCCAGGGTGGCTTGGTGAAGATTCCAGGCACCCAAGGCCTTGGGTGCCATGACCCGGGCGATGCGCTCCGCATCCAGCTTCTGCACGATGGCATCGTCGAATACGGCAGCCGCGTGCACCACTCCAGTCAGGGGGGGCAAATACGTGGAGAGTCGGGCCACGCGCTGGTGCAAGTCTTGGGCATCCGTGACGTCGCACCCATGGGCCTCCACCTTCACGCCCCGTTGGATCAGCGCCGCGACGGCCTCCCGGGCGCCCGGGGTTTCCAGCCCACGCCGCCCCAGCAAGACGAGGTGGTCTACGCCAGCATCGGCCAGCCAACGGGCCACCTGGAGGCCAAAGCCCGCCAACCCGCCTGTCACCAACCACGTTTGCCCAGGGCCCAAGGTGCTCGGGAGGGACTGGGCTACCCCCACATCCAGGGCCGGGCGGGCGTGCTCCAAGGAGACCACAATCTTCCCGATATGGCGCGCTTGCTGCATGGCACGGAAAGCATCCACCACCTGGCTCGCCGGGAAAACCCGGCTGGGCAAGGGGCTGAGCACGCCTTCGTGGAACAGGGCCATAACTTCACGGAACAGCTTTCCGGCCAAAGCGGGTCGCCCCGTGAGCAACTGGTCGGCATCAATCCCAAAATAGCTGATGTTGCTCTTGAAGGGGCGCAGCCCCACGGGCGTGTTCTCAAAGAAGTCCCGCTTGCCCAATTCGAGGAAACGGCCAAAGGGCTTGAGGATCTGGAGATTACGGCGCATGGCCTCTCCGGCCAGGGAGTTGAGCACCACATCCACCCCCTCGCCCCCAGTGGCCGCCAGCACTTCATCGGCGAAAACCAGGCTGCGAGAGTCAAAAACCCGGTCTGCGCCCAGCAACCGAACAAAATCCCGTTTCTCGTCGCTGCCCGCTGTGGCAAACACTTCGGCCCCCAAATGGCGGGCCAGCTGGATGGCGGCAATCCCTACGCCCCCCGCCCCCCCATGGATGAGCACCCGCTCGCCGGCTTGTACATCGGCCAGATGACGCAAGGCGTAGTAAACCGTAAAGAACACGGTGGGTACCGTTGCAGCGGCTGTATGGGACCAGCCTTCGGGCAGTACGGCCACGGCATCGGCACGGGTCAGGACATGGCTTGCGAAGCAGGAGGCACCAAACCCCATGACCGCATCCCCCACCTTAAGGTGATGCACCTGGGGCCCAACCCGCGTGACCACGCCGGAGAACTCCAGCCCCAGGCTGGCCCCGGCGAAACCGTTTTCCACGGCCTCGTCGGGCAGCAAGCCCATCAGGTACATCACGTCCCGGAAATTGAGCCCGGTGGCGCGAACGCTGATTTCCAGCTCATGGGGCCCCGGCTGGCGTCGCTCCAGGGGGAGCCAGACCAGATTGCGCAATTGCCCAGCCAGATGGAAGTCGAGCCGGAAAGGGGTATCGGGGATATTGGAAGTATCGGAGGTATCGGCGCCTTGCATCGGGTGGGCCGGCACAGCCTCCATGCGCAGGGTGTGCCGTCCTGCAGGACTCAGCAACACTTCTGTGCAGCCATCCGGCCGCAACAGCTCATCCTCCAGAAGCCGAGGAATATGGGATGCAGGCAGGCTCGGGGCCACATCCACCAAGGTGGTGCACAGCTCCGGGTGTTCATTCATCACCACCCGGCCCAAGCCCCACAGGGCT
>JAJTBM010000527.1 GCA_021286885.1 Rhodocyclales bacterium | reverse complement strand
CCCACGCGTTCGAGAACACCCTCTCGGAGCTGCGTCGGCAAGACGCTCCCAGCGGCGAGGCCGTGCTCAGCCTGGCTTTCCGGCTCGAAGAGTTCTTCCAGAGCCTGGGCATGGTGAAAAAAATCTTTGACCAGCTCTCCGAGCACTACCGCCACGGCGTTACCGCCAGCCCCGACGAAGCCGCCGAGCTTTCGCGCCAGATCAGCGCCCTGGCGGGCCGGATTGCCGATGACCAGCACAAGATGGTCAAGGTGGATGCACGCCTGGACGCCTTCAGCGCCCTGCCCGCCATTGCCAAGACCAACATCTCGGAAATTGCCATCCAGCTCACCCGCAACGCGGTGGTGCACGGCATCGAATCCCCCGCCGAACGGGCCGCCTGCAACAAGCAGGGCACCGGCACCATCCAGCTGCGGGTGGAAGCCCTGCCCGGCAATGAAAGCTTTGACTACGAACTGGTGATGCGCGACGACGGGCGCGGCCTTGCCCCGGAGCGCATCCGCAAGGCCCTGGTGGCCTCGGGCCGCTATACCGAAGAACAACTGGCCGAGCTGAACGACAAGCAAGTCATCATGCAGTTGTTCGAGCCGGGCTTCAGCACCCTCGAAGAAGCCGGGCCGGACGCGGGCCGGGGCTTCGGGCTGGACGTGGTGTATGCCTCCATCAAGAGCCTGGGAGGCCACCTGTCCATCAACTCGCGGCCCCAGGGTTTCACCGAATTCCGCATCCGTTTCGCCATCTGAGCATCTGAAGGAGATCAGCCATGACTACTCGCATCATGATCGTCGACGACTCCAACATGATCCGCAACCGGATTTCCCGCGTCTGCCAAGCCGAAGCAAGCGCCGATTGCGAGGTGGTCGCCACCGCCCGCAACGGGCTGGAAGCCCTGAGCATGTGCGCCGCCTCCAACCCGGATCTGGTCACCATGGACCTCACCATGCCCGGCATGGATGGCGAAGCCTGCATCGAAGCCCTGGTCAAACGCTACCCCAACCTGCTGATCCTGGTGGTATCGGCCCTCAGCGACAAGGCCACCGCCATTCGCGCCCTCAAGAAAGGCGCCCACGGCTTTCTGTACAAGCCCTTCACCGACGACCAGCTCATCGCCAGCCTGCGCGAACTGAGCCCCGTCAACGCCTGATCCACGCACCGCTTGCCCGTCGAGTCCAATCATGTCCCTACAAGCCATTAACGAAAACGATATCCAGGCTTTTGTCCAGGCCATTGGCGGCTTTTTCGAAAGCCTCTCGGAGACCCAAAGCCTGAACATCCAGACCGCCTTCCTGGCCGAACAGGATCAGGAGGTGAATATTTCCGACTTCACCGGCGTCATCAAGGTCGCAGGCCGCTTCAAGGGCAGCATCTGGTTCTCAGCCCCCCGCCCGATGCTGCGCAAGGTGCTCATGTACCTGAACGAACCGGCCCTCACCGACGAAAACTTCATGGACGCCGCCGGCGAAATCGCCAACATCTTCGCCGGCAACGCCCGCCGCCACTTTGGTGAAAGCCTGGAAATCTCGCCCCCCGAACTCCACATGGGCCTGCCCACCATGAACGCCAGCCACCGGGCCCGCCCGTTTGTGATTGTCGTCTCCTGGGAACGCTACAAGGCCTACCTGATCGTGGACGTCGCCCGCGCCTGACCCCCAGCCTACGCCCCAGCGGCGCTTACTGTCCCTGTCTTGCACCGGAAGTCGGGAAACGGCCTGGCTTCCGGTGTTTTTTTGAGCCAGACAGCTAAAAACAGGCAAAACAGCAATCTCAAGGAGCGCGTCCTCCGCCTGCCTGTTCCTAGCCCTTAGAGCTTTCCTCTATAGGGCCACAGCACATCCTTTTTACTCCTTCAGTTGATTCCAGGTTTTACCGAACGCCCACTTAACGCTCTGAATACCCCGCCCCACTGCACCACCTAACGCCACCATGTCCTTATACTCAAGGTTCGCGCTGAGACACGCCGGGGTCAGAATGCGGAACGGACGGTGGCCCTTGGCAGGCGTATAGGGAAATGCCAACTTCACCTGCAGAGGAAATTCGCCATAGGTGCACACACACACCGTTATCGCATTACGACCCGTACCATCTTCAATAATTCCGTCATAACTAAAATCTGCCACGCA
>JAJTBM010000526.1 GCA_021286885.1 Rhodocyclales bacterium | reverse complement strand
TGATACCGGCCCTGCTGCTGGGCCAGGGTTTGCTGAACGACACCCTGGGCGCCAATCCCATCGAGGCGATTACCCGCAGCAGCGGTGAGTGGACGCTGCGCTTCCTGCTCATCACCCTGCTGGTGAGCCCTTTACGCAAATACACGGGGATGCACTGGCTGCTGCGCCTGCGCCGGATGCTGGGCCTCTACGCCTTTGCCTACGGCGTCGCCCATCTGCTGTGCTATGTGTGGCTGGATCAGTTTTTTGACTGGGCCGAGATTGCCCGGGATATCTGGAAACGCCCCTTCATCCCCGTGGGCGTGGTAGCCCTCGCCCTGATGCTGCCCCTGGCCCTCACCTCCACCAACGCGGCGATCCGCCGCCTGGGCGGACGGCGCTGGCAGGCCCTGCACCGGAGCATCTACACCATCGCCCTGCTGGGCTGCGTGCATTACTGGTGGCTGGTGAAAAAGGACGTGAGCGGCCCGCTGCTGTACACCGCCCTGACCCTGATCCTGCTCGGGCTGCGGGCCTGGTGGCGGGAGCAGGAGCGCCGGCGCCAGGTGCAGGGGGCCTATCTCAAGCCCCCACCCCTCAGCGGAAAAGTGATTCGGATCTTTTCCCGCTGAAGGCTGGGCCCGGGCCGCTACACAGGCCCGGGCGCAGGCTCAAACCGCGACTCAAACCGGAACTCAAACCGCTTTAGGGCGGATGGCCGACTTGGGGCGGAAGGCCTTGACCACCGTATCGGTGGTTTCCACGTAGGGGCCACCGATGAGGTCCAGGCAGTAAGGAACAGCGGCAAAGATGCCGGGCACCTTCTGCTGGCCCTCGGCATCCTTGAGGCCTTCAAGGGTTTCGGCGATGGCCTTGGGCTGGCCCGGCAGGTTGAGGATCAGGGTGCGACCCCGGATCACCCCCACCTGACGCGACAGAATCGCGGTGGGCACAAAGGCCAGGCTGATCTGGCGCATCTGCTCGCCAAAGCCGGGCATCACCTTATGGGCCACCGCCAGGGTGGCTTCCGGCGTCACGTCCCGGGGTGCCGGGCCGGTGCCGCCGGTGGTGAGCACCAGATGGCAGCCCACCTGATCGCACAGCTCGATCAGGGTGGCCTCGATGGTGGGCTGGTCGTCCGGAATCAGCCGGGTTTCCATACGCCAGGGGCTGGCCAGGGCCTTGCCAAACCAGTCTTGCAGGGCCGGGATGCCCTTGTCTTCATAGACGCCCGTGGATGCCCGGTCGCTGATCGACACCAGGCCGATCAGGAGTTCGTCGGGGTGCGGGGCGCTCATGCGTCGTCGTCCTCGAAGGCTTCGTCGTCTGCATCATCGTGCTCGCCGGCAGCCGCCTTGCGGCTTGCGGCATCCAGCTCGCGCAGGATGCGGAAAATTTCGCGGAAAGCCTTGGGCGGCTTGTTGGCTTCCTTTTCCTTGAGCGCATTGCGGCGCAGGGTGCGCAGCTGCTGCAGATCCATGCCCGGATGCTCGGCGGCCAGCTCGTGCAGCACCTTCTCGTCTTCGAGCAGGCGCACCCGCAGGGTTTCGAGCCGGTGCAGACGGGCGTTTTCGGTGGCAGAGACACCCTTGAACACATCCAGGGCGGCGCGGATGGGCTCCGGATCCACGTTGCGCATCAGCTTGCCGATGTACTGGAGCTGACGACGCTTGGCTTCGTGGGCGGTGAAGCGCTGGTAATCCTTGATGGCGTCTTTCAGCCCCTCTTCCAGGGGGACTTTGTTGAGCTGGTCCTTGCCCAGCTGCACAAGCTCCTGGCCCAAGTCCTGCAAGGCATGACTGGCACGCTTGAGGCTGGATTTGCTGGGGCCGAGATCTTCTTCTTGGTTGTGGTGTTTGTGATGATGAGCCATTGGGCGGGGTAACACTTGGGGGAAACGGTTAAGATTATACCTTTAGCCCAGCCCCAACCCGGAAAGCCATGGCCGACAACCGTTTCAGCTTCAGTCAGGACACCCTCAGGAACATCGCCGAAGACGTTCTCAAGCATGCCCGCAAGAAGGGCGCCTCCGCCTGCGAGGTGGATGTCTCAGAAGGCTTTGGCCAATCAGTGAGCGTCCGCCGCGATGAGGTGGACACCATCGAATACAACCGCGACAAGGGCATCGGCGTCAGCATCTATGACGGCCAGA
>JAJTBM010000525.1 GCA_021286885.1 Rhodocyclales bacterium | reverse complement strand
TGTTCCAGTAGGGAATGCTTTCCTTCTCGCGCACAAACACCACTTGGTCGATCTGGGGCAAGGGCTTGCCGCAATCGGCTAAAAAGCCCGCCGCCTGATCCCCGGCTTCCCCTTCGCAGGGATAGGTTTCGCCGTGGAAATTGGGGTTGCGTGCCAGCACCATGCGGGCGTTGGGATTGTTCTGGGTGAGCATGTAGGCGCCCGTACCCACCGGCCACCCATCCAGCGTCAGGTTACGCTCGGCCATGCCGGGCTGGGCGAAGAAGCGGTCCGCCTCGAAGGGCACAGGCGCAAAGAAGGGCATGGCCAGCCAGTAAGGAAACTGGGGGTAACTGCCCTGGAGGCGAATCCGGTAGGTGTAGCGATCCACCACGTCCACGCCCTTCAGGGCATAGCGGCGCATGTCTATCCAGGCGTCCTTGTCGCCCCGAGCCCGCCGGGCCTTTTCCTCGGTCATCAACTGAGCGTGGAGCTCCCGCAGACCAATGATGTAATCAGCCATCAGCTCCAGCACCGGAGAATGCAGGCGCGGGTGGGCCAGGCGCTTGATCTGGTAGACGTAATCTTCGGCAGTCAGCTCCCGGGTGCCAGTGAGGGGAAAATCCGCCACGCTGCGCTTGTCGGCCAGGGCCGCCGGGCTCAGATCAAGATACGCGGGCTTGCCTGCCTCATCCAACGCAAAGGCCGGATGGGGCTGGTAGCGGATGCCGGGCCGAATCTGCAGCTCGTATTCGCTTACCGCCACTTGGGCCGGGTCGCTGCCTTCGGGCAGCAGCTTGCCAGCCTTGTCGTACTGGCGCAGCACCGGCATGCGGCTCACGGTGCCCGGAACCAGGGTGAAGGGCCGCTTCAGGTAATGGTACTGGAGGGGCGGCTCGTAGATCTGATACAGAAAAGTCGCCTCGTCCTCGCTGTACGACTGAACCGGGTCCAGATGCTTGGGGCGCTGGGTGAAGGCGGTGTACAGGATGTTCTGCCCGGCCTCGGTGGCGGGATAAGGGTCGTTCCAGACCTGGCCACAGCCCCCCAGCAACAGGGCGGCAAACAAAGACCCCACCAGGCGGCGGGCCCAGGGCTCAGGCTTGAAGGAGGTGCAGGGAATATGTGCGCTCATGGGCCGAGTCTACCGGATTGGAGCTGGGAAACGGCAGGGGGCTCACCCCATCCACCCCAGGGTTTCAGCCCCATTCCCCCGGCTCGGCACGTATTCGCAGCCGATCCAGCCGGTGTAGCCGATGTGTTCCAGGTGGCGGAACAGGAAGGGGTAGTTGATTTCGCCGGTGCCGGGTTCGTGGCGGCCGGGGTTGTCGGCGATCTGGAGATGGCCGATGTGGGCGAGGTGGGTTTGCAGGCTGCGGGCCAGGTCGCCTTCCATCACCTGGGCGTGGTAGATGTCGTACTGGAGCGCCAGATTGGGGCGCTGGGCGCGGGCGATCAGGGCCAGGGCGGGGGCGGATCGATCCAGGAAGAAGCCCGGGGTGTCGCGGCTGTTGAGGGGCTCCACCAGCGCCTGGCCGTGCTGGGCGGCCATCTGGTCGGCGGCGTAGGCCAGATTGGCGACCAGGGTGTCTTCCAGCAGGGCCTGGGCGACGCCCGCCGGGCGCAGGCCGGCCAAGCAGTTGATGCGCGGGCAGTGGAGCGCCCGGGCGTAGGTGGCGGCCTGATCGAAGCCGGCACGGAATTCGGCGACCCGATCCGGCAGGGCGGCGATGCCCCGTTCGCCGCCGGCCCAATCCCCCGCCGGGGCATTGAACAGCACGACCTCCACCCCCGCCCGACGGGCGGCGTCGGCCACTTCATCGGCCGGGAAGGCGTAGGGAAAATGGAATTCAACGCCCTTGAAACCGCAGGCCGCAGCCGCAGCAAAACGCTCCAGAAAAGGCAGGTCGAGGAACAGGAAAGACAGGTTGGCCGAGAAGCGCAGCATGGAAACTCCACCCGAGATCAGTCAAAAACCGCAAGCTTACCCGTTTGTGCCCCGGGTTTTAGCCGGCCCAAGGGCGCACAAAGGCGCAAACCCCCGCGTTGTGATGGGGTATCATGCGCAACTCGATACCATTTAACGCACAAAACCCAGCAATGATCCGCAAATTGCTGCGCCGGGTCTTCCGCCGCGCTGCACCAGAATCCATTCT
>JAJTBM010000524.1 GCA_021286885.1 Rhodocyclales bacterium | reverse complement strand
CGGGAAGGGGTTGTCAGGGGGCGCCCAACAGATGCGGCGTCCCCACAGGCGCCAAACCCCAAACCCCAAGCTTTTAGTGTGTGGCCTCTACATCCGCATACCCTGGCCGCACGCCCCGGGGCAGCAGCCGAACGCCGATGCGTTTGGTGAGCTCTGAGTAGCTGATGGGCGGGGCGATTTGGGCCGCGTTGGTGTTGTCGATCCAGTAAGCCCAGGCCTTGTTGGCGGAAGGGTCATACACCAGCTTGAAAAGCTGGCTGGGGATGGCCACCCGGTTGTTGAGACGCTGGGGATTGGGGCCAAAGACCGGGCCGCTGATCACGTAAATCGGGCCTGCGGCCAGGGCCGCATATTTGCGAGTGGTGGCTTCAAACGCACTCCACGGGCCCCGATTGTTGTGGCTGTTCTGGGGCACCATGTTGGCGAGCGAAAAAGACTGGGCCATGGCGGTTTCGTCGGGCTGGTCGTGGCTGGGGGCCATGTGACCCCGGTCGTAGCCGCTGCCTTGGTAGTCTTCCAGTTCGGCCCGCTCATTTTCGGGCAGGCGGTGGTCGGCAAAGAAACGGTCTTCCCGCTCCACGTGCTTGGCTTGTTCGATTTCGCTGGCGGTGAGGCGCTCGGCGCTGAACACTGGGGTGCGGGTCTGGCCGTTGTGCAACACTGCAAAGTGCGAAAAACACAGGGCGCGCAGCTTGGCGCCCTTAAAGGCGGGGGGCTGCTGATTCACGAAAAACTGGGGGCAGTCGGCAAAGCCTGCGGCCCCGGCAATCAGCGGAAAGGCGAGGGTGGCCAGGACGGTCAGGGTGGTAATAGGCTTGAAAACAGGCGTCATGACGTCGGAGATTGTTAATTTGCACAATAGCCGACATATATTAACAAGCTGCGCCGCCGCCCGGCGTGGCCCGTTTAGTCTGGATTGGGGCGGGGTGCTGTGGGGGTGTGGAAGGCGTAGGCGTTCTTGCCTTGGCGTTTCACCTGATACATGGCCTCGTCGGCTGCAGCCAGCAGGGTTTCCGGGCTATGGGCGTGTTCGGGGTAACGGGCGATGCCCAGGCTGGCGCCAATGTGCACCAGGGTTCCATCGTGGAGCCGGATGGGTTGAGAGAGTTTGCGGATGATGTTGCCCGCAATGCTGGCCAGCAGCTCAGGGGCCCGTTCGATGTCGTAGATCACCACCACAAACTCATCGCCCCCCGGGCGGGCCACCAAGTCTTTGCCTTGGCGCGCCAGGCGGCTGAGTCGTTCGGCCACGATGTGCAGCACCTCATCGCCCGCCCCGTGGCCGTAGGTGTCGTTAACCGCCTTGAAGCCGTCCAGGTCTATGCCCATCACGCCAAAGGCGTGCTGATCCCGAGCGGCCCGCTCGCAGGCCTGGCTTAGAAACTGTTCCAGCCCGCGCCGGTTGGCGAGGCCCGTCAGGGCATCCTGGGCGGCGGCTTCGCGGGTCGCGGCCTCCCGCTCCATACGCTTGGTGACGTCGTACAGCACCCCTTCGATCAGATCGATGGGCCCATCCGGCCCTCGGCTGACGGAAATCAGGCAGTGGGCCCAGCGGGGTTTGCCCTCGGTATTTTTGAGCTGCAGGTCGGCGGCCACGGATTGGCCGCTATCTCGGGCCTCTTCCACCATTTTCCAGGCGTCTTGGGGCTGGCAGAAAATGGCCTCCAGAAAGTCCTGGCATTCCTTGGCGCTGTGGGTATCAAAACGCACCCCCACGATGCGCGACATCAGCGTGGGGTTGGAGTTGAGTAGCTGGCCACTCGGGTGCAGGATCATGATGCCCACGTTGGATGTCTCGAAGATGCGCTTGTAGTGAGCCTGCATCTCATCCACTTCGGCCTGCAGCTTGCGCTCCTCGGCAATGGCCCGCTCCACTGCATCCAGCAAGGTGTTGCTGCTGGCCACCAGCATCCCGATTTCATCGTTTTCGTGCCCGGGGATCGGGGCGATGCGCTGGTGGCTGCCCGGCGGGACGGCTTCCAGGGCCCGGGCCACCCGGTTGAGGGGATTCCCCAGAATCCGCTCGCTCACCAGCATCATCAGCACCGCCGTCACCCCGATCTGGAGGGCCAGCACCAGGGCGTAATCCAGGGCAGCCGAGATGGCGCGGGCATGGATTTCCCGTTGGTTGCGCC
>JAJTBM010000523.1 GCA_021286885.1 Rhodocyclales bacterium | reverse complement strand
GGTGCTGGGCTGATCCGGCCGGCAAGACCAAACAGATAAAGCACAAAGGCCATCCCGGGGGATGGCCTTTGTTTCATGCATGGTTTCCGGCGTGGGTCAGCGTTCCCGCAGGCTTTCGCTGGTGTGCTGGATCAGGGGGGCCAGGAAATACTCGATCACCCGGCGCTTGCTGGTCTTGACCTCGACGGAGACCGACATGCCGGGGCTCAGGCGCACTTCGGTGCCATCTACCAGCAGGGTGGATTTGTCCATGCGGACGCGGGTGGAGTAGATCAGGCCGCGCTTCTCGTCGTTGATGGCGTCGTGGGAGACGCTGGAAACCTGGGCGTGCAGGGTGCCGTATTTGGTGAACTGGAAGGTTTCCACCTTGATTTCTGCATCCTGGCCGGGTTTGACGAAGCCGATATCCTTGTTCTCGATGAAGGCCTCCACCTCCAGCGGATTGTCTTGGGGGACCACCACCATCAGGGCCTGGGCCGGGGTGACGACGCCGCCCACGGTGTGCACCGCCAGTTGCTGCACGGTACCGTCCACCGGGGAGGTGAGCTGCATCAGTCGGCCCCGGGTATCGGCCTTGAGGAGCTCCTGTTCGAGGGCTGCGCGTTTCTGCAGGCCGTCGCTGATGCTGTCCAGGGTGACGCGCCGGGTTTCGGCGGCCTGTTCCTGGCGCTGGCCGCGCACTTCACGCAGGGCAGCCTCCAGTTCCTTGAGCCGGCTTCTTTGGTTGGCCAGGTCGGCTTCCTGTTCGATCCGGTTCTGTTCCCGCTCCAGAAACCCGTGGCGGGAAATGTAGTTTTGGTCCATCAGGTTGCGGTAGTCCCGGGCGCGTTGCTGGGCGATGGGGACGGTCTGTTCCAGCTTGCGTACCAGTTCCAGCGTGGAGCGCAGCTCGGCTTCGCGCCGGGCGGTATCGGCGTCGATCCGGGCCAGCTTGGCCTGGTATTCGTTCACTTGGCCCACCAGCAGGCGTTGCGCTTCAGCCAGCTGGGCATCGCTCACCCCTTCGGGGCGGGCCAGGCGCGGGGGGCTGCCCTGATCCAGACTGGCCAGCAGGGCCTGGCCCCGGGCCACCTGAAGCCGGGCCAGGGCCAGGTCGCCCTGGACGCGGTCCCGGTCGGCCTGGGCGGTGGTGGCATCCAGTTCGATCAGCACATCCCCGGCCTTCACGGGCTGGCCATCGCTGACCAGGATGCGTTTGACGGTGGCTGTTTCAAAGGGCTGGATGGTCTTGGTGCGGTCGTTGGGCACCACTTTTCCCTGGGCGGTGGCCACCACGTCGATCTGCCCGAAGCAGGCCCAGCCCAGGGCCAGCACGGCAAAGCTGAGGATCAGCCACAGGGCCACCCGGGGGGCGGGGGAGAGGGGCGTTTCCTGAAGAGAGAGGGCGGCCGGGAGGAACTGGGCTTCGTGGGGCAGGCGCTCCACCGGGGCCATCTGGGCCCGGTGCGCCCAGGCATGGGCAAAGGCGCCCCGGTAGCGCTGGAACAGGTCGCCCAGGGCCTGAAGTTGAAGTCGGATACTCATGGGAGGGCTTTCGGGTGGAGGGCTCAGCCCTGTTGCAGGCGGTAGAGGCGGGCGTAGTGGCCGGCTTCGTGCTTGAGCAGCTCGGCGTGGCTGCCGCTCTCAACGATCTGGCCCCGGTCCATGACGATGATCCGGTTGGCGTTGCGCACCGCCGAGAGCCGGTGGGCGATGATGATGACGGTGCGCCCCCGGCAGATGGCCTGCATGTTGTTCTGGATGATGCGTTCGCTTTCGTAGTCGAGGGCGCTGGTGGCTTCGTCGAAAATCAGGATGCGCGGGTTGGTCATCAGGGCCCGGGCAATGGCGATGCGCTGGCGCTGGCCTCCAGACAGGGTGGAGCCATGTTCGCCTACTGCCGTGTCGTAGCCTTCGGGCAGTTCGGCGATGAACTCGTGGGCTCCCGCCAGTCGGGCGGCCTGGATGACGGCCTCCAGGGGGGCGCCCGGGTCGGCCAGGGCGATGTTGTCCCGGATGGAGCGGTTGAACAGCACGTTCTCCTGGAGCACCACGCCAATCTGGCGGCGCAGGGAGCTGGCTTCGGCGAGGGCCAGATCCATCCCGTCCACCATCACCCGCCCCCGTTCGGGCACGTACAGGCGCTGAACCAGCTTGGTCAGGGTG
>JAJTBM010000522.1 GCA_021286885.1 Rhodocyclales bacterium | reverse complement strand
ACATGGTGTGCCAGAAGAACAACGCCAGCGCCCACGACTTTAACCACGACCCCATCCAGCCCGTGCTGGCCGACGGCTGGCTGAAGGCGCCGGAAACCACGCTGGGGGCCGATAACGGCCTGGGCGTGGCCCTCGCGCTCGCCGCCCTCGAAGACCCGACCCTGGCCCATGGCCCCCTGGAAGTGCTGCTTACGGTGGATGAAGAAGCCGGCATGGGTGGTGCCCGGGGCTTGGCCCCCGATCTGCTCCAGGGCCGCCTGATGCTCAATCTGGATACCGAAGAATGGGGCGAGTTCTACATGGGCTGCGCCGGCGGGCTGGATGTGACCGTGGATCGCCCCGGCCAGCCCCAGCCCCTGCCCGCCGGGCATGAGGTGTGGCGCATCACCCTGGGCGGCCTGCGCGGCGGTCATTCGGGGGTGAACATCCACGAGGAGCGGGGCAACGCCATCAAGCTGTTGCTGCGGGTCTTGGTCGAACTGGGTCATGAACTGCCCCTGCACCTGGTGGCCCTTGAAGGCGGCACCGCCCGCAACGCACTGCCGCGTGAAGCCTGGGCGGAGCTGGCCCTGCCGGCGGGCCATGGTGCCTGGCTGGCCGCCCGGCTGGAAGCCCTGCAAGACTGCCTGGCCAGCGAGCTCAAGGGCATCGAAACCGGCCTCTCGTTGCAGGCCGAGTTGCCCCAGAACCAGAACCAGACCCAGAACCAGGCCCAGGCCGCCCGGATCCTGGCCCCCGCCGAGCAGGCCTTGTGGCTTGCCAGTCTGCACGCGGCGCCCCATGGGGTGCGGCGCTGGAGCCGGGCGGTGCCCGGGGTGGTGGAGTGCTCCAACAACCTGGGCATGGTGCGTCTGGGCCCCGAGGCGGGCCACTGCAATTTCATGGTCCGTTCGCTGTCCGATACCAGCGGCCCGGCCCTAGCCGACGAGATCGTGAGTCTGTTTGCCCTCTCGGGTACCCGGGCCCTCAAGGGCGACGCCTATCCGGGCTGGGCGCCCAACCCCGACTCTCCCTTGCTGGCCCTGGCCCAGGGCGTGTTTGCCGAGCGCTTCGGCGAAGCGTCCAGCGTGCAGGTGATCCATGCGGGGCTGGAGTGCGGCATCATCGGCGCCACCTATCCGGGCATGGATATGGTGTCCTTCGGCCCCACCATCCGGGGTGCCCACGCACCGGGCGAAGGGGTTGAGGTGGCCTCGGTGGGGCGTTGCTACACCCTGCTGAAAGCGATTCTGGAAGGGGTGGGGCGGCTAGGCTGAAGCGGGCCCCGGTTCAGACGCTCAGGGCTTCAGGCGCTCTTGCGCCGGGCCCGCCGCTTGGGGGCTGCGTCGGCCTGGGCCGGGCTGGCGCCGGGCAGTTCGACGCGTTTGATGGGGGCGCGTTCTTCGTTCACCACCCGATCCAGCACCCGGTACACGTCCTGTAGCAGCTCGGTGCCCAGGGATTCTTCGATCAGCTTGTACTGGGCCTCGATCAGGGGCGCCATCTGCTCGACCAGGGCCTCGCCCTGGGGGCTCAGGCGGACGAGTACCCGGCGCTGGTCTTCGGGCACCCGGTTACGGGTGATCACGCCCATGTCGTCCATGCGGGCCAGCACGCCTGCGAGGCTGGGGCTCAGGATCTGGCAGATGTCGCAGATTTCCCAGGGTTCGAGCTGATCCCGTTCGCTCAGCACGCGCATGATGCGCCACTGTTGCTCGGTCAGGCCGTGGTGGTTGATGATGGGGCGGAAGTGGCACATCAGCTCTTCCCGGGCTTTCAGGAAGAGTTGGGGCAGGTTGCGGTAATGAATCCTGCTCGGGGTCATGGGGGAAGCTCCTTGAACTGCGCGCAAGGTCTGGCCTTGCCGATGGGGCGTATGATACCGTGAATTTGCTAATATCGAAGCAAACAGGCCTCCATGACTGATTTCGAGCCCATCCACCGGCGCGCCAGCATTCCCGACATCTACATCACCCGGATCTATGCGGGCGACCCGGACTGCGAGCTGCATTACGAAACCTTTGGTCGGCTGGCGGAGGTGTTCGGGCGTAACACGCCGGCCCACCGGCATTCCCGCTTCTACCAGATCCATCTTCTGCTGCGCGGCAACATCCGGCTCCAGCTGGACGACCAGGAACGGGCAGCTTGTAAACGCGTCCGGCAAGGT
>JAJTBM010000521.1 GCA_021286885.1 Rhodocyclales bacterium | reverse complement strand
TGACCTGGCTGGGCGACATCGCTGGGCTGCGCAACCAGGCTACCCTGGGCGCCGGCTTTGACATGAGCAACATCCGCTTCCAGCAATCCGCCCAGTACGGCTACATCACTGCCGACCGGAGCATCGTGCCGGTGGATGCTTACGCAGACGGCACCCAGACTTCCGAAAACGCTGAAGATGCCCGGGTCCGTCTGAATGGCCGTACCCGCACCTGGAGCCTGTTTGCCAGCGATACCCTGCGCCTCACCGACAAACTCACCGCCACCGTAGCCGGGCGCTACAACCAAAGCGTGGTGAAAAACCAGGATCTGCTTAACCCGGGCGGCGGCGCCGACTCCCTGGACGGTAACCACACCTTCCGCCGCTTCAACCCGGCGGTAGGCTTCACCTACAGCCCGGCCAAGACCCTCAACACCTATGTGGGCTATAGCGAAGGCAGCCGCACCCCGACGGCCGTGGAGCTGGGCTGCGCCAATCCGGACAATCCCTGCCGCCTGCCCAACGCCATGGCGGGCGATCCGCCCCTCAAGCAGGTGGTAACCCGTACCTGGGATGCAGGCGTGCGTGGCCAGATCGGCAGCAACACGTTCTGGAACGTGGGCGTATTCCGCTCCGACAACCGGGACGACATCTTGTTTGTCTCCAGCGAAGTGACCGGTTATGGCTACTTCAAGAACTTCGGCAAGACCCGTCGCCAGGGGGTGGAGCTGGGGGGCAGCACCGGCTTTGGCCCCCTCTCCATTGGCCTCCAATACACCTACCTGGACGCCACTTACCAGAGCACCGAAGAAGTTAACGGGTCGGCCAACAGCAGCAACGAAGAAGGCAACGGGTTGGAGGGCAACATCACCATCCGTCCGGGCAACCGCATTCCGTTGATTCCCAAGCACATCGCCAAGCTGGCCCTGGACTACAAGGCCACCAGCAGCATCACCCTGGGGCTGGATATGATCGGCGTTTCGGGCAGCTATGCCCGGGGCAACGAGAACAACCAGCACCAAGCCGACGGCGTGTATTACCTGGGCTCCGGCAAATCGGGCGGTTATGCGGTCACCAACCTGAGCGCCCGCTACCAGGCCACCCCCAAGCTGCAGGTGTTTGGCCAGATCAACAACCTGTTCGACCGGGAATACAGCACTGCCGCTCAGCTGGGCGCCACGGCCTTCTCGTCTTCGGGCGGGGTTGTGGCCCGGCCCTTCGCCTCGGTCGGGGGCGAGTACCCCCTCGTACACTCCACCTTCCAGGCCCCGGGTGCTCCCCGTACCCTGTGGGTAGGCCTGCGCTACAGCCTGTAAGCTGACTTCATCCCGCCTGAGCCTGAGCGCTTGGAGCTGAGTCGCCTGCTGCTGCGCCGGCTGGCCGGGATCACCCTGGCCAGCCTAGTGCTGGCCCTGGGTCTCACTGCCCTCTGGACCCACCTGGACATTGGCCGGGAGGGCCAGGGGGCAGTGGCGTCTGCACGTCTTATGGCCGCGGCGGCCCATCTGCGTGATGCGCCGCCCAGCCAACTGCCCCAGGTGCTGGCCGAATTAGCCCGGATGCGGGAGGCGGGCGCCAGCGGTACCGGCTTGCGGCATCTGGATTTTGAGTTGCGGGAGAGCGATAGCGCCGGACGGGTGCTGATCCCCTACCGTCAAACCGGAGTGGCAGCCCGCAGCCCTTCCACCCGCATCACCCTGGCCCGGGAAGACGGGCGGGTGTTTGAGATCCGCCTCATCACCAACCCAGAAACCGAACAGGCCGAAGCCCGGGAGCGCAGCTGGGGCATGACGGGCCTGCTGCTCCTGCAAGGCCTGGCCATGCTGCTTGGGATGCTGTGGGTGTTGCGTCGGGCCCTCAGGCCCCTGGATGGCATTCTGGCCACTGTAGCCCGCTACCGGGCCCAGGATTTCAGCCCCCGGGTGCCGGCCTTGCCGGTACGGGAGCTGGATCAGGTGGGCGCAGCCCTCAACGATCTGGCCGAAGCGCTGGTGGCCGCCCGGGCCCGGCAGCAACAATTGCACCTGCGTTTGCTGACGGTGCAAGAAGATGAACGCGCCCGGCTCACCCTGGCCCTGCAAGAGCATCTCGCCCAGGACTTGGCCGGACTACGGGTATCCACCACCTGCCTGCTGCGCCAGACCCGCAGCGACTCCCAGCTTCACCCCC
>JAJTBM010000037.1 GCA_021286885.1 Rhodocyclales bacterium | reverse complement strand
CCTGCAACCAGTCGCTGCGCAACTGGCGCTCCATGATGCTCATGGCCAGTTCCTGCTCCCGCTCTGATTCTTCATGGTAGCGCCGCAGGCGCTCGGCATCTTCGGCCAAGCGCCGTTCCATCCGGCGCCGCTCGGACACATCGCGCACCACCCCCAGCAGCCGGATCCCGGAGGGCAGCTGGAGCGCCGTCACCCCCAGCTCCATGGGAAAGGGAGTGCCATCCCGTCGCAGGGCGATCAACTCGCGGATCTTGCCGATGACACTGGGGGCACCACTGTCCAGATAACGCTTGAGGTAGTGGTCGTGGTTGTCCCGGTGGGGATTGGGCATCAGCACGCGCAGGTTCTGGCCGCGCAGCTCGTGCAGGGCATAACCAAAAATTCGGCAGGCGGCCTGGTTGGCATCCAGAATCTGGCCCCGCTCATCTGCGGTGATGACCCCATCAATCAACGCATCGGCCAGGGCATGCACTTCCTGCAGGGAATCCTGCAAGGCACGCTGAACCATCAGCAGGCGACGCAGCGCACCGAAACGTGCTTCAAACAGGGGAAAAGACAGGGGCTTGGTGAGGTAGTCATCAGCCCCCACCGCCAAGCCGCGCACCATATCCTCCTCGCAGGACAGGGCCGACAGGATGATGATGGGTATCCAGCGCTCCCCGGCCAACGTGCGTATGCGCGCAATGGCTTCAAAACCATCCATCCGGGGCATCATCAGATCCATCAGCACCACATCGGGCCGGCAGCGCTCAAAGGCTTCCACCACCTGGAGTCCGTCTTCGGCAAACTCCACCTCGCACCCCAGCCGGGCCAGGCATGAGGCCACTAGGCGCCGATTGGTCTCGATGTCATCGGCCACCAGCACTTTCAGGTTTTTTTCCACCATCTGACTTCCCCCTTAGTACCTTACCCACGCCCGGGACGACTCACCTGGGCGTTTGCGCTACGTGCGGCCTCCAAGCCGGCCATCTCGTTTAATCGCTGATCGTTTAATGAAGTATCGGATACCGTTCCAGGGTCACAACCACCTGGTTGCCGGGCGGCAGGTAAGTCATGCTCGAAAAGGAAATCTGGCGTGACATGGCGATCCCCCGTCCATTGGGGGCAAAGGCCCGCTCCGGGTCAAAGTCCAGGAAGCGGCGCCAGTCGAAACCCGGCCCGTCGTCGCTGATCTCGAACACCCAGCGAGACGCTTCCTGGCGAATGCGCAAGCGCACCCGCTTGGCCTGGTTTTCCGGGAGGGCCAGACGGCGCTCAATCTCGGCATCCCAGCTGTTTTCTTCGCGCAGCCGGCTCTTTTCGGCGAAATCTATGCCCAGATTGCCGTGTTCAACCCCATTCACCAGCAATTCCAGCAAGCCCATGGCCAACATGTCCGGCTGGGGAGACAACATGGCCACAAAGCAGGCCAGCCGGCGGGCCTCTTCCAGGGTTCGGATCACGAACTCACCTTCCATCAGGCAGCCCAGGGCGGTGGCGTGGTCTTTCAGGTTGTCCCGCATCTCCCGACGCTGGCGCAGATCATCCAGCGCGGAGCGGATGATGGTCTGGAGCGCTTCGCCCTCAAAGGGTTTGGTCAGATAGTAGTAGGCGCCGGCGGCCAGGCCCTCCCGCACTTGGTCGGGAGCGGTGGCGGCGGTCTGCATGATGACCGGCACCGAAGCCAAACGGCTATCGGCCTTCATCCGGCGCAGCACTGTCATGCCGTCGATACCCGGCATCATCCGATCCAGCAGCACCAGATCGTAGTTTGACTCCGGGTGGCACAGCTCATCCCAGGCCCGCTCCCCAGAGGCCACCAGCACCAGCTCGTAATCCAGCTCATCCAGGTACTCGGCAACGATGTCCAGGTTAAAGGGCTCGTCGTCCACCACCAGTATCCTCGGCTTTCCCATCGCATTCCTCATCCGGCTATCGGTTGTGCTCCAGGGGGCCAAAAAAACAGGCAGCCACTTCCCGAAGAAGCGTGACTGCCTGTTCAAGGCACCCGGGAATGGAGCAATCTTCCGTATGAACGGCCCGATGCCCCCGGGCTTGAGTGTGGTGGTGGGGAAAAATCTGCCTTGGGGCAGGCAGGCTCAGCTGCGCCGGCTATCGTCCTCCACCCCAAGACGGCGCAAGATGCCCTCCAAGGGGCAGAACCGGGTAAAACCGCTCTGAAACAGGTTGGCCCCCACGAAGGCGGTAAACCACAAGAAGCGCCCGTCCACAAACAGCGGGCTGCCCGCGACGCCCAGGGCCAGGGAGCCCATGACAAAACTGCCAGCCACAACGCGCACCCATTGATTGACGGTGAGTTTCATGTGTTTTCTCCTTTGCTTTCTTGCATGCCCATGCGCAGCCGGGCCGCGTAGTACAGCACCGGAATCACCACCAGGGTCAGCAGGGTGGACACCAGCACGCCAAAGATCAGGCTGATGGCCAACCCGTTGAAAATCGGGTCATCCAGAATGAACAGGGCGCCGATCATGGCCGCCAGCCCGGTGAGCATGATGGGCTTGGCCCGCACCGCCGAGGCGCGCAAAGTGGCTTCGGCCAGGGGCGTGCCGGCGGCCACCTGCTGGTCGATGAAATCCACCAGCAAAATGGAGTTGCGCACGATGATCCCCGCCAGCGCGATCATCCCGATCATGCTGGTGGCGGTGAACTGGCTGCCCAGCAGGGCGTGGCCGGGCATCACCCCGATCACCGTGAGGGGAATCGGGGCCATGATGACCAGGGGCACCCAGTAGCTGCGGAACTGGGCCACCACCAGCAGGTAGATCAGGATCAGCCCCACCGCATAGGCGGCGCCCATGTCGCGGAAGGTTTCGTAGGTGATCTGCCACTCCCCGTCCCACTTGATGGCGTAGCTGGCGTAGGGGTCGGCGGGCGGGTGGATGAACCACTCGTCCAGGGTGCCGGCCAGACGCTCGCCCACCAGGGGCAGATCCTTGAGCCGGCTGCGGATGTCGAACATGCCGTACAGGGGCGAATCCAGCGCGCCGCCCATATCGCCCGTCACATACACCACGGGCAGCAGATCCTTGTGGTAGATCACCTGCTCGCGCCGGGCGGGGAGCACCTCCACCAACTCGGAAACCGGCACCAGGGCGCCGTTGGCGTCGGGCGCCCGGGCGCGCACCTTCATCTGGAGCAGGGTCTCCAGGCTGCCCATGCGCTCGGCGGGCAGGGTGAGGCGCACCGGAATCTCGTATTTGTTGTCGCCCCCATGCAGCGGGGTCACGTTTTCGCCGCCCAGGCCCAGGCGCATCACCTCCACGATGTCGGCCTGGGCTACCCCGAGCCGGGCAGCCTTGGCCTGGTTCACCCGCAGCAGCTTGCGCGGGGCGGGTGCATCCACCGTATCGTGAATGCCCACGATGTCGTGGGTGGATTCAAAGGCCTGGCGCACCAGGGCGGCCACCGTCAGCTGGCCTTCGTAATCGGGGCCATACACTTCAGCCACGATGGGGGCCAGCACCGGCGGGCCCGGCGGCACCTCCACCACCTGCACTTGGCCGCCGTGGCGTTTGGCGATCTCTTGCAAAGCCGCCCGCACCGACACCGCAATGGCGTGACTCTGGCGGCTGCGCTGGTGCTTATCCACCAGATTCACCTGGATGTCGCCCATCTCCGGCTGGCTGCGCAGGTAGTACTGGCGCACCAGGCCGTTGAAGTTGATGGGGGCGGAGCTGCCCGCATAGATCTGGAAATCCTGCACCTCCTCCACCTGGCCCAGCACTTCGCCCATTTCAGACAGCACCTGCGCGGTGTTTTCCAGCGGCGTACCAACGGGCATGTCCAGCACCACCTGGAACTCGCTCTTGTTGTCGAAGGGCAGCATCTTGAGCACCACGAGCTGCACCAGGGCCAAGGCTACCGAAGCCAGAATCGCCACCAGCAAACCCAGCCACAGGCCCACACGGGCCCGCCCCCCCGTTTGTGCATCTAGGAAAGGCCCCATGTAGCGCCGGAACCCGGCGTCCAGCCGCTGGGTAAGAGCCCCTTCGGTGGCGCTGGCGTGGCTGGATTTCATCAGCCGCCCGGCCAGCCAGGGGGTCACCACAAAGGCCACCAGCAGGGAGATGAACATTCCCATGGAGGCATTGATCGGAATGGGGCTCATGTAGGGGCCCATCAAACCGCTGACGAAGGCCATGGGCAGCAGCGCCGCGATCACCGTGAAGGTGGCCAGAATGGTGGGGCCGCCCACCTCGTCCACTGCCTGGGGAATCAGCTGCCAGAGGGGCTTGTCGGGCGCCAGCAGATGCCAGCGGTGGATGTTCTCCACCACCACAATCGCGTCATCCACCAGGATGCCGATGGAAAAGATCAGCGCAAACAAAGACACCCGGTTCAGGGTGAAGCCCCAGGCCCAGGAGGCAAACAGGGTCGCCGCCAGGGTGAGCCCCACCGCCAGCCCCACGATAAGAGCTTCGCGCCAGCCCAGGGCAAAAAACACCAGCAGCACCACCGCGCTGGTGGCAAACACCAGCTTGCCGATGAGCTTGTTGGCCTTGTCGGTGGCCGTTGCCCCGTAGTTGCGGGTAATCGTCCACTCCACCCCGGCGGGCACCACGGCGCCTTCCAGGGCCTGCATCCGGCGCAGCACCCCATCCACCACATCGGCGGCATTCTCGCCGGGCTTCTTGGACACCTGGAGCGTCACGGCGGGCTGGCGCTCGCCGGCGCCCTCCCCGGCCGCCTTGCCCAGCCCGTGCCAAACATAGCGGCTGGGCTGATCCGCGCCCTCCACCACCCGGGCCACATCGGCCACGCTGATGGGGCGCCCGCCCACCACGCCCACCACCAGCCGGCGCACGTCTTCGGCGTTGGTGATGTAGGTGCCGGTTTCCACCAGCACCTCCCGATTGTTCTCGACCAGGCTGCCACTGGGCTGGGCCGCGTTGGCCAGCTGCAGGGCGCCCTTGAGATCCTGGGGCGTGAGTTTGTAGGCGTTCATCCGCTCCACATCCATCAGCACCCGTAGCACCTGGCCCGGGCCGCCGATGGTGCTCACGTCCCGGGAGCCCGGCACCCGCTTGAGTTCCAGCTCCACCGCCCGGGCCACCTGTTGCAGCTCGAAGGCCGAACGGGCCGTATCCCGGGTCCAGAGGGTCAGGGCGAGCACCGGCACATCGTCGATGCCCCGGGGCTTGATGAGCGGCTCTCCCACCCCCAGCTCGGGGGCGATCCAGTCCCGGTGGCTGTGCACCGTGTCGTAGAGGCGCAGCACCGCATCCTGGTTGCGCACCCCCACCTTGAACTGGACGGTAATCACCGCCTGACCCGGGCGGGACACCGAAAACACGTGATCCACCCCGGTAATGCGGGACAGCACCTGCTCTGCCGGGCGGGCGACCAGGGCCTCCACATCCTTGGCCGAGGCGCCTGGAAAGGCCACCAGCACATCGGCCATGGTCACATCAATCTGGGGCTCCTCTTCCCGGGGGGTGATGAGGCTGGCGAAAACCCCCATCAAAAACAGCACCAGGGCGATGAGCGGAGTAAGGGCGTGGCGCTGGAACAGCGCCGCCAGACGGCCTGCGATGCCCATGATCAGCGCCGCACCAATCCGGCCCGCACGGGGTCGAGGGCGATGGTTTCACCGCCTTTGAGCCCGGCCAGCACTTCCAGAGAACCGTCTTCCTGGGGGCTGCCCAGACGCAGCTGGCGCAACTGGAAGCCGCCCTTGCCATCGGCCACATACACGCCGGTGACTTCGCCCCGGCGCAGCACCGCCGCCGCCGGCAGGCTCAGACGCGGCGCCTCGCCCACGGCCACATGCACCCGCACCGCCATGCCGGGCAGCACGCCCGGAGTACCCGGGGGCAGGCTGATGCGTAGCTGGGCAGTGTGGGTGCGGGCATCGGCTGCGGGCAGGAGCACCACCGCCCCCCCTTCAATCCAGCGCCCTGCTTCGGGGAGTTCGATGCGGGCGGTCAGACCGGGTTTGGCCAGCTCGGCCAGGCGGGCCTGGGGCACATCGGCCACGGCACGCAGATTGCCCGGGGCGTAAACGCTCAGGAGTGCGCGCCCGGGCTGGGCCATGTCGCCCACTTCGGCCAGACGCTGGGCCACGATGCCGTCCATGGGGGCGGTGACGGTGGCAAAACTGCGCCCGGCTTCCTGCTGGGCCTGGCCGGCCCGGGCAGCATTCACCTGGGCCTGGGCCGCATCCAGCGCAGCCCGAGCCTGATCCAGGGCCGAGGCACTGATGAAATTCTTGTCCCGCAGGCTGCGGGTGCGCTCATAGCTCGCCCGGGCCTCTACCAAACGCGCTTCGGCAGCGGCCTTGCCCGCACCAGCGGCAGCCACGGCCTGATCCTGCTCTCGGGTGTCGATGCGCATCAGCACCTCGCCCTTGCGCACCCGGGCCCCGGCATCCACCCGGGTTTCGAGGATGCGCCCGCTTACCTGGGCGGCCACGGTGGCCTGCTGAACGGCCTCCAGGGTGGCTTCGGCCACAAAGTTGCGGGCCTGGGCGGCCGGACGCAACTCCAAAGTTGGCACCACCCCGCTTCCGGCAGCCCAGGCCACCGGCCCTGCGGGCCCCAGGGCGACGGCCAGCAGCGCAGCGCCCAGACGATGTGAAGTCAGCTTTAACATAATATAAGAATACACTTATATTTAAAGCTGACCAAGCCCCTTGTTTTACATCACGCCCCCAGGCTTCCTCCGGGGGCTGCCATCCGCTTAACGGCCGGCGCAGCGGGCCATGGCGTCGATCACGTCCTGATCCTCGCCCACCGCCGGGGCCAGCTCAAACTGGCAGGCCGGGTAGCGTTGGCGCAGCTCTTCCACCAGCAGGGGCAGATCCTTCTTGAGATGCCCACCCTGGGCCAGGAAAAGGGGAACGATGCGCACCTGCACAACGCCATCGGCCAAGGCTGCGGCTGCAACCTCCGCTAGGGTGGGGGTCATGAATTCCAGAAAGGCCAGTTCCACCCGGGCGTCCGGGCGCTCGCGGCGCAGGGCTTCGGCCACCCGACGGGCTGGGCCGGCCCATTCCGGGTCGCGGGCGCCATGGGCAAACAGGATGAGGGCTTGTTGTGGGGCGTGTTGGGGCATGATTGGTTTTTCTCGTGGAATGTCGGCGTCCCCGCTGGGCGCTGTGCTCTGGACACAAAACAGCACCTGCAGTTCCAACCCAAGGCCGTGGTACAGCGCAAGCTGTCGCCGGGTTGGGTGTAAGCGCCTGTAATGTCTCGCACGGGGCGGCACACTTTACATTCTCCTGCACCATCCACAGGAGGAATTCCGATGCGCCACAAAAACGGTCACGCCTATTCCCAGAACCTGCGCGATCTGGTGCTGGCCACCCCGGGCAGCACCCAGGAAGTGGCCCGCAAGCTCCAGGTCAGCCGTTCTTTTGTGCACCGGGTCAGGAGTCGCTTTGAACGCCTGGGCGTGAACACCCCGGGCAGCCCCGGCAACCCCCAAGTACTGCCGCGCCTGACTGGGCTGGAAAGTGCCCTGGCCGATAGGCTGCATGCGCATCCGGAAACCACCCTGAAACAGCTATGCACCTGGGTGGAAAGCACCCATGGGGTGCGCGTGGGGCAAACCACCATGTGGAAGACCCTGGGGCGACTCGGGCTCCAGACGGCCCGCAAGCATCGGCGCGGGCTGCCCGCCCACACGGCCCTGCCCTATCCGCCCCATGCAGCGCCCGCCCCCCAACGCCACACCGCAGAATTTGCCGAGATCACCATCTTGCTGGAGTAAGGGCTACGTTCCCACATACAGCAACCGCAGGTCTACAGAAAAACGCCCATCCAGGCCAAACCTGGATGGGCGTTTATTCGACCAACGCTTTGCGCGCTCAGGAAGAAGCGGTTTCTTCCTCGGCCTCGCTGGAAGCCAGGAAGGGCTGGGCCTCCAGGGTGGCAGCAAACTTGCGCAGCTCGGTCAGCGGCTGGGCACGCAGGGCCAGCTGGCCGCGCTCGCCCTGGAAGTTGCCACGCACCGATGCGGCAAAGTGCCGGCTCACCCAGGCGGTGATTGCATCCACCGCTTCCGGCGTATCGCTATTGGCAAAGCGAATCGAAGCCTCGTGGCGCGGATCGTACAGAATGCGGGACTCACCCTCGCCCGTCGGATCGAGGCGAATGGCGTTGGCCGGGCACCACAGGCGCCCGATCAGCTGCAGGCGCCCCTTCTGGCCCTTGGGCGTCTTGAAGACCCAAATGTAGTCCGGGGCACCTTCGGCCAGTTCAGCCAACTTGGCCCGGGTCGAGCGGACATGACCCACGCGCCCCACCTCCAGGTCTTCGGAATAGTCTTTCCAGTAGTAAAAAACGTCCATGAGTTAAGCCCCCTCTTCGCTTCGGATCATATTTGTACATTTTATGTACGCAAAATCGACCCGTATCGTCTGGAAACCCAAAAAGAAAAAAGCCCTGATTGCTCAGGGCTTGATTCTAGGTCTATGGCGGAGAGTGAGGGATTCGAACCCTCGATGCAAGTTTTAGCTCGCATGCTCCCTTAGCAGGGGAGTGCCTTCGACCTCTCGGCCAACTCTCCTTAAGAGAGCGCCATATTAGACATGTGCCTTCGACCTGTCAAGCACTTTCTGCAAGTTTCTTTGCAAGACGTCCAACTGGCGCGGATCTACGCTCAGGCGGGGGCCTGATCGAGACCAAAAGCACGGTGCAGCACGCGAACGGCCAGCTCCAGGTACTTCTCGTCGATCACGACGGAAATCTTGATCTCGGAGGTGGAGATCATCTGGATGTTGATGCCTTCCTCGGCCAGGGTGCGGAACATGCGGGAAGCAACGCCCGGATGGGAGCGCATGCCAACGCCGACGATGGAAACCTTGGCCATGGTGCGGTCGCCGTTCACTTCACGGGCGCCGGTGTGAGCCTTGACCTGCTCAAGAACCTTGATGGCCTTGTCGTAATCAGGACGATTAACAGTGAACGAGAAATCAGTGGTGCCGTCGTGACTCACGTTCTGAATGATCATGTCCACGTCGACGTTGGCATCGGCGACCGGGCCCAGGATCTGGTAAGCAATGCCGGGCTTGTCGGGCACGCCCTGCACGGTGATCTTGGCTTCGTCACGGTTGAAAGCGATGCCGGAGATGATCGGTTGTTCCATGTTCTTGTCTTCCTCAACGGTAATCAGGGTGCCTTCGCCGCCATCTTCGAAACTGGACAGCACCCGCAGCTTGACTTTGTACTTGCCGGCAAACTCCACAGAGCGGATCTGCAGCACCTTGGAACCCAGGCTGGCCATTTCCAGCATTTCTTCAAAGGTGATGGTATCCAGCTTGCGAGCTTCGGGAACGATGCGCGGGTCGGTGGTGTACACGCCGTCCACGTCGGTGTAGATCTGGCATTCGTCAGCCTTCAGGGCTGCCGCCAGGGCCACGCCGGTGGTGTCGGAGCCGCCCCGACCCAGGGTGGTGATGTTGCCCTGCTCGTCCACGCCCTGGAAGCCGGCCACCACGACCACGGAACCTGCGTCCAGGTCGCGGCGCATGTTCTCGCCGTCGATGTCCAGAATACGGGCCTTGGTGAAGGAGCTATCGGTCAGGATGCGAACCTGGGCGCCGGTGTAGCTGCGTGCTTCGACGCCAGCTTCCTTGAGCGCCATGCAGAGCAGGCCGATGGTGACCTGTTCGCCGGTGGAAATCACCACATCCAGCTCCCGGGGGTCGGGAGTGGCGCTGATGTCCTTGGCCAGTGCGATCAGACGGTTGGTTTCGCCGCTCATCGCGGAGACCACCACCACCACCTGATGCCCTTCGGCCTGGAACTTCGCAACCCGCTTGGCCACATTCTTGATCCGTTCGGGGTTCCCGACGGAAGTGCCGCCATATTTCTGAACTATGAGCGCCATCTTGAACTTCTACGAAGGAGGATATGTAAGAGACCCGGGATCTTAGCGGATTCGGGCACTTCGTGCAGCATTGACGGGTCAGAAGCCGATGTAAGCCCTACCGTGCGACACGTCACAAATTTTCAGCATCCAGACACGTAAGCCATGCAAATAAGGGATTGTATGTGGAGGGGATAGTGATCTATACTTTCCGACATATAACGAAAGTTATATCAGCCAGCACCTAGAGTGTTGTAAAAACTAACAGAGTACCCCCCCTTGAGGACAACCACCATGAAGACCATCGAAAAAGTTGATGTGCGTGAAATCCGCCGCAAGCTCGGCATGAACCAATCCCAGTTCTGGTCCAAGATCGGCGTGACCCAGAGCGGCGGTTCCCGCTACGAAAGCGGCCGCAACATTCCCCGCCCCGTACAGGCCCTGCTGCGTCTGGTGCATATCGAGCAAGTCGATATCAACAAGATCAAGAAGGACGACCTGGAAGTGGTGGAATACCTGAAGGCTTCCAACCCCGAGCTGTTCAAGACCCTGAAGAAGGAAGCCCGCGCCAAGCGCAAGGAACGCGTCGCCCACTAATAAAAAGGCGCGTCCTTCAGGGGCTGACGGTTACCGTAAGCCCCCAGGCTCCGATACGGCAGGCGATGTGTTCCAGCTCGTCTGCCGTCATTTGTTTTAAGTGCACCGCTTCTTCTTGGTAGGACGGGCGCACCACGCCATACAGATGCACCCCCTGCAGGCGCTCCACGCCAGCAGCCTTCAGCATCTCAAGATAGGCCTCCAGCGCCGCATCCGTCGGCAACTCCCCATCCCAGCGCATCATGCAGGTCTGCACCCAGGTCGGGCACAGGCTGGCGCATTGCACCAGGCGCTGCACGTGGGCTTCGGGCCGGATATCGACGCCGTTGATCCGGGCGATGTCTTCTGCCCTGCCCCCATCCAGCTTGAACCAGACCTCGCCCCCCGCTGCTGCCAGGGTGCGCAAACCTTCCTGCACATAAAGCCGATCTATCAAACTGCCATTGCTGATGACCCGGATCGGGACATGGGCGAGCCCCACTTTGTTACGCAGCTCGACCACCAGGGCCATCACCTCGGCAAAACGCTTGCTGCTGGTGGGCTCCCCGTTGCCGGAAAAAGCGATGTCGCGGATCACCCGAGCCTCGGGTGGCACATGCTCTTCCATGAAGCGCCCGTGCACCAGCTCATGCAGGAAAGCCTCCAGCTCCCGACGGAGCAACTCAAGATCAATCTCGGGGGCCGCACCGCGCACCAGCCCGGGCACCTGACAGTAGGCGCAGTGCCAGTTGCAGGCGTTGTTCGGATTCAGGTTGACCCCTACCGAGACACCCCGGGCGCGGCGTGAAACCACGGGGTAGATGTAGGTCATGTTCACAAAGCCCCGGTTGTGATCGTCAACCGTGAGCATTTGCTGGGCAGTGTTCATACAGGGATTCGACTCCAAAACAAGGCGCGTATAATACGTGACCTTTTTTGTTCGCCGGTGTTCCCATGCGTATTACGCGCCGCCTTGAATTTGACGCGGGCCACCGCATCCCCGACCACGCCAGCCAGTGCCGCCTCCACGGACACCGCTATGTGCTTGAAATCACGCTGTCCGGCGAGATCATCCAGGCCGGCGGCTCGCCGGTTAACGGGATGGTGATGGACTTTGGCGACGTGAAGACCATCGCCAAACAGGCCGTCGTGGATGTGTGGGACCACGCTTTCCTCGCCTTCCGGGGCGATACGGCGGTGGTCAATTTCCTCCAATCCATGCCCGGCCACAAAACCGTGGTGCTGGACGTGGTTCCGACCGCCGAAAACCTGGCCACCCAGGCCTTCCTGATCCTGGACCCGCTCTACCAGGACAAGTACGGCAACCACCTGAGCCTGGAGCGGGTGCGTCTGTACGAAACCCCCAACTGCTGGGCCGACGCCCTGCGCAGCGAGCTCCTGGGCTAAAGCCTGGCGCCCAGGCCCCGTGGGCGCCGCACCCACGGGCGCCCACGCACCAGCGCCAGGCTCAGACCAGCTTGACCCGCAGGCTGGCCAGGCCTTCCACCGCCGCTTCGATCACATCACCCGCCGCCACCGGGCCCACGCCTTCGGGGGTGCCGGTAAAAATCAGATCCCCCGGCATCAGCTCGAACCAGGTCGACAGATTGGCGATGACCTCGGCCACCGACCAGCTCATGTCGGCAATGCTGGCTGCCTGACGCCGCACGCCGTTCACTTCCAGCCAGATGCCGTTATTGAGCGGATGCTCGCCCGCCACCGGCACCAGGGGCGCAATCGGGGCCGAATGATCGAAGGCCTTGCCCAGTTCCCAGGGGCGGCCCTTGTCCCGCAGCGCAAATTGCAGATCCCGGCGCGTCATGTCCAACCCCGTGGTGTAACCCCACACATAAGAGAGCGCCTCATCCACCGGAATATTGCGCCCGGCCTTGCCAATGGCCGCTACCAACTCCACCTCATAGTGCAGGTTGCTGGTGCCCGGCGGATAGGGCATCTCGCCCAAATTGCCCGGAGCCACCGGCAGCACCGCGTCGGCGGGCTTGCAGAAGAAGAAAGGCGGCTCCCGGGTCGGGTCCGAGCCCATTTCCCGGGCGTGGGCGGCGTAGTTGCGCCCCACACAGTAGATGCGCCGCACCGGAAACACATCGTCCGAGCCCGCCACAGGAATGCCCGCCTGAACTACGGTGGGCAGCACATAATTTGCCATGGTCGCCATGGGGATCTTCCTTCGTATTTTGATTTTTGACTCTTGCCTTGACGAATGCCGGCCAGGGAGCGGCCCGCCAGCCATGATGGCGCGCCGAGCCAGTTCACGCAAACCCGGCCTGCTGTAACCGGCTACCACCCACGGCCCCGCCCGCCTCGCCACACTGGGCGCTCCTTTTGCTGTTTTCACTGCATCCACTCAAACCCCGAGGAGACCCGGCATGGCCAAGAAAATTCTGATGATCTGTGGCGATTACTGCGAAGACTACGAAACCATGGTCCCCTTCCAGACCCTGCTGGCGGTAGGCCACCAGGTGCACGCCGTGTGCCCGGGCAAGAAGGCGGGCGACACCATCGCCACCGCCATCCACGATTTTGAAGGCGAGCAAACCTACTCCGAGAAGCGCGGCCACAACTTTGCCCTCAATGCCAGCTTCGACGAGATCGACCCAAGCAGCTACGACGCCTTGGTGATCCCGGGCGGGCGGGGCCCGGAATACCTGCGCCTCAACGCCGACGTGATCGCGGCGGTGCGCCATTTCTTTGCAGCCAACAAGCCGGTGGCTGCGGTCTGCCACGGGGCCCAGCTGCTGGCCGGCGCCCGGGTGCTGGAAGGACGCACCTGCTCCGCCTACCCGGCCTGCCAGGCCGAGGTGGAGCTGGCCGGCGGCATCTACGCCAACATCCCGGTGACCGAAGCGATCACCGAGGGCAACCTGGTCAGCGCCCCCGCCTGGCCCGCCCATCCGGCCTGGCTGGCCCAATTCCTGGCCCTGCTCGGCACTCAAATCAGCCATTAAGCCAAGCCGGTACGCCTGACGCAGGCGCCCTGCTGGCCTACAATGGGCCAGCAGGGCTTTTGCCCTTTCTGCCCCAGGAGCCGCCCCATGTGCCAGATCTTCATCAACGCAGATCCCCAGCTCTACGCCAGCCGCAGCCGCTCGATCCGGCTGCACGGGGTGGCCACCAGCCTGCGCCTGGAAAATCTGTTCTGGCAGGTGCTCGAAGAAATCGGTCAACGGGACGCCCTGAGCGTGCCCCAGCTGGTGGGCCGACTCTACGATGAGCTGGTCCACAGCGGCCGCCTGGACGAAAGCACGAACTTCAGCTCCTTCCTGCGAGTCTCATGCCTGCGTTACCTGCAGCTCCAGCTGAGCGGCCGGATTCCCGCCGATACCGCCATCCCCCTGCGGGAACTCGACCCGGTCTGGGTGCTGGCCACCCGGCGCCCGACCCACAACCAAGAACGGACTGAAAGCCTGGCATGACCGACCGCCCCATGATCGACCTCTATTACTGGACCACCCCCAACGGCCACAAGATCACCCTCTTCCTCGAAGAAACCGGCCTGCCCTACCGGCTCCACCCCGTGAACATCAGCCAGGGGGAGCAGTTCCAGCCCGAGTTCCTGCGCATCGCCCCCAACAACCGGATTCCGGCCATTGTTGACCAGGCCCCCACCGATGGCGGCGAGCCCATCCCCCTGTTTGAATCCGGCGCGATCCTGCTCTACCTGGCCGAAAAAACCGGCCAGTTTCTCGCATCCGACCTGCGCACCCGCCAGATCACACTCCAGTGGCTGTTCTGGCAGATGGGCGGGCTGGGCCCCATGGCGGGCCAGAACCACCATTTCGCCGTTTACGCCCCCGAAAAGCTGCCCTACGCCATCGACCGCTACGTGCGCGAGACCGCCCGCCTCTACGCAGTCCTGGATCGCCAGCTCGCAGGCCGGGACTTCATCGCCGGCAGCGACTACTCCATCGCCGACATGGCCTGCTACCCCTGGATCGTGCCCCACGAACGCCAGGGCCAGAAACTCGACGACTTTCCCCACCTGAAAGCCTGGTTCGAACGCATCCAGGCCCGGCCCGCCACCGCCCGGGCCTACGCACTGGCCGACCAGATCAACCCTAATCCTGTGGTTGCCAGTGCCGATAACAAGCTACTCTTCGGCCAGGACGCAAAAA
>JAJTBM010000036.1 GCA_021286885.1 Rhodocyclales bacterium | reverse complement strand
ACCGCTGGTCCTGGCTGGCCATCAATCTGGTGACGGCCTTTGTGGCGAGCCGGGTGATCGGCGCCTTTGAAGAATCCATCGAGCGCCTGGTGGCCCTCGCCACCCTGATGCCCATCGTGGCCGGGATCGGGGGCAACTCGGGCAACCAGACCATCACCATGATCGTGCGCGGGATCGCCATGGGCCAGGTGCAGGACGATGCCCTCGCCCGCCTGCTCAAAAAGGAAATGGGCGTGGCGCTGATTAACGGCATCGTGTGGGGCAGCCTGCTGGGGGTGCTGGCCTGGTATCTGTATGGCAACGCCAAGCTGGGGCTGGTGATGACGGCAGCCATGACCCTCAACCTGCTGCTGGCCGCCTTTGTGGGGGTCATGGCGCCCATGATCCGCCACCGCTTTGGCCAGGATCCGGCGGTGGGCTCCAGCGTCATCATCACCGCCGTGACCGACTCGGGCGGCTTCTTCATCTTCCTCGGGCTGGCGACCCTGTTCCTGATGTAAGCCGCCGCTCTGCATCAATAGGCTGCCCAAAAGTAAAAAAGCCCCTGAGCCTCACGGCCAGGGGCTTTTTGCGCGCGCTGACCCAGCGCGCCGGACTCAGGCCTGGGCGGCGAACCAGGCGTCGGCGGCAGCGATGGTGCTGGCGATGTCGGCCTCGGTGTGGGCGGCAGACACGAAGCCCGCTTCAAAGGCCGACGGGGCAAAGTAATGGCCCGCATCCAGCATGGCGTGGAAGAAGCGGTTAAAGGTTTCCCGGTCGGAAGCCATCACTTCGGCGTAGTTGGCAGGCACCTGGTCGGCAAAGTAGAGGCCGAACATACCGCCCACGCCATCGGCCACAAAGCGCACACCCCGGGCCTGGGCGGCTGCGTTCAGGCCATCCACCAGCTGGGTGGTACGGGCGGCCAGGGTGTCGTAGAAGCCCGGGCGGGAGATCTGGCGCAGGCTGACGAGGCCGGCGGCCACCGCCACCGGACTGCCGGAAAGGGTGCCGGCCTGATACACGGTGCCCAGGGGGGCGATCTTTTCCATGATGTCGCGGCGGCCACCAAAGGCGCCCACCGGCATCCCGCCACCAATCACCTTGCCCAGGGTGGTGAGGTCGGGGGTGATGCCGTACAGCCCCTGGACGCCCTGGGGGCCAACCCGGAAGCCGGTCATCACTTCGTCGTAGATCAGCACGGTGCCGTACTCGGTACACAGGCGGCGCAGCAGGTGCATGTATTCGGCGGAGGGGCACACCAGGTTCATGTTGCCGGCGATGGGCTCGATGATCACGCAGGCAATCTCGTGGCCCCGGGCCTTGAAGCATTCTTCGAGCTTTTCGGGGCTGTTGTAGTCGAGCACCAGGGTGTGCTTGGCAAAGTCTTCGGGCACACCGCCGGAAGACGGGTTACCGAAGGTCAGCAGACCGGAGCCGGCTTTCACCAGCAGGCTATCGGCGTGGCCGTGGTAGCAGCCTTCAAACTTGACGATGGCGTCGCGGCCAGTAAAGCCCCGGGCGAGGCGGATCGCGCTCATGGTGGCTTCGGTGCCGGAGGACACCAGCCGCACCATTTCCAGGCTGGGGAGGAGCTGGCACAGCAGCTCGGCCATTTCGATTTCGCGCTCGGTGGGTGCGCCGAAGGACAGGCCATCCAGCGCGGCCTCGCGCACGGCTTCGACCACCAGCGGATCAGCGTGGCCCAGGATCGCGGGGCCCCAGGAGCCCACGTAGTCCAGATACTCTTTGTTGTCTGCATCCCACACCCGGGCGCCCAGGGCTTTCTTGAGGAAACGCGGGGTGCCACCCACCGAGCGGAAGGCCCGCACCGGAGAATTGACCCCACCGGGGATGGTGCGCTGGGCGCGGACAAACAGCTCTTCGTTACGACTCGTCATTGCGGGAATTCCTGGAGGTTCAGTCAAACAGCCCGGCGTAGGCCGTGGCACGGGCCACCGGATCGGCGGCCTGGAAAACATCGGAGATCACAGCCAGCAGATCCGCCCCCGCTGCCACCACGGGCGCGGCATTGTCGAGGGTGATCCCGCCAATGGCGGCCACCGGCAGGCCAAAGCGGCGCTGGGCCTCGCCCAGCATCGCCAGCGGGGCCCGGGGTGCCTGGGGCTTGGTGGAAGAAGGATACACCGCGCCGAAGGCCAGGTAATCCACCCCGGCGGCGGCCCCCAGCTCGGCCCGGGGCCATTCGCCGTAGCAGCTCACACCCAGGATGCGCCCGGTGCCCAGGGCTGCCCGGGCAGCCGCCAGATCACCGTCATCACGCCCCAGATGGGCCCCATCAGCCCCCAGGGCCAGGGCCAGAGCCAGGTCGTCATTAATGATGAGGGGCACACCCGCGCTACGGCAGCGGGCCAGCAGGGCGGTCGCCTGGGTGCGGCGCAGGGCCCCATCGGCCAGTTTGTTGCGGTATTGGATCAGGGCCGGACGGGTGGCCAGCAGGGGTTCCACCTGGTCGAGCAGGCGGTTCGTGTCCACCTCATCGGGGGTCACGAGATAAAGACCACGCAGTTTCATGGCAGGGGCAGATCAGGTTTGGGCGGTATCGTCCGGATTCTGGGCCCGAGCCCAGAAGAAACGGTCGGGAATGTATTGTCCCATACCCGGCCGGAAGCCGGCAGCCAGGGTCTGCCAGGTGTAGCGCTGGGCTTCCCGGGCGGCATCGGGCAGGCTCAGGCCATGGGCCAGAGCCGCCGCCAGGGCTGAAGCCAGCGTGCAGCCCGAACCATGATAGCTACCCGGCAAGCGCTCCCAGGCGTCGGCGCACAGCACCCCTTCGCGCCCGTAAAGCGTGTTGACCACCTGGGGCGTCTGCTCGTGGGAGCCCGTCACCAGCACGGATTCACACCCCAGATCGATCAGGCGGCGCGCGCAATCGGCCAGGGGCAGGTCATCCACATCCTCCCGGTGCCGGGCTGCCAGCCGGCGAGCCTCCATGGAGTTGGGGGGCAGCAGCAGCTCGCGCAGCAACTCAAGCATCTCGTCGGAGGTGAATTCATCTCCCCGCCCCGAAGCCAGCACCGGATCGAGCACCACCGGCACATGGGGATAGTCGGAGATGATCTCGGCAATCGTGGCCAGATTCGCCCCGCTGCCCAGCACACCCAATTTGAATGCAGCCACTGGCATATCCTCCAGCACCGCCCGGGCCTGCTCACCCACGAAGTCGGCATCCACGCAGAGGACGTCCTCCACCCCGGCAGTATCCTGCACGGTGAGGGCCGTAATCACGCTCAGGGCGTGGCACCCCATCCCCGAAAGCGTCATGATGTCGGCTTGCATGCCGGCCCCGCCGGTGGGGTCGGAAGCCGAGAAAACGAGAACCAGGGGAGGCGTTGGGCTTGCTTGCTTTATGCTCATCAGAGAAAAGGAGTGCACACAATTTTCATCGTGTCTGCGCTAACATTCGCGATCCGGGCGATTCTAGCCGAAATCGTCGCACAGCATCCAAATGGCAAACCTCCGCGCGCAACCCGAATGGGTCTGCCCATGCCGTGCTCCCCAAAAGAGCAAGGGCACCGGGGGGCAAAATCACACAAGGATGTACGAAACCGGGTCTGACGGGGCGTGCAGTCTGAGCGAACAGCCGCCAGATGCTGCGCTCCCGAGATGAAAAGGCTTCCATTCAGCAGCGCGACGATGCAATATCGCCACAGGTGCAGTTCAGTTTCAGGGGGTGAAGGTGGATTTACGCGGAATAAAAGTCATGGTCATCGACGACAGCAACACCATCCGTCGCAGTGCCGAGATCTTTCTCGGGCAGGCCGGGTGCGAAGTCTTGCTGGCCGAAGACGGTTTTGACGCCCTCGCCAAGATCACCGACCACGAACCTGATGTCATCTTCGTCGACATCATGATGCCCCGCCTGGACGGCTATCAGACCTGTAGTCTCATCAAGAAGAACCCACGCCTGAAATCCACCCCCGTCATCATGCTGTCCTCCAAGGATGGTCTGTTCGACCGGGCCCGGGGGCGTCTTGCCGGTTCCGACGAATACCTGACCAAACCTTTCACCAAGGACAGCCTGCTGCGCTCCGTGGCAACTTACGCCCTGGGGCGGCCGGCTTCCGCCAACGACTGACCTGTAGAGAAGCACTGCCATGCCGATCAAGAAAATCCTCGTTGTAGACGACTCCCCCACCGAACGCCTGGCTCTTTCCGAGCTGCTGGTGAAGAACGGCTATCAGGTCGTCACCGCCGAAAACGGTGACGAAGCGGTGGCCAAGAGCAAGCAGGAAATGCCCGACCTGATCCTGATGGACGTGGTCATGCCCGGCACCAACGGCTACCAGGCCACCCGGGCCATTTCCCGTGAACCGGCCACCATCAACATCCCGGTGATCATCTGTACCAGCAAGAACCTGGAAACCGACAAGATCTGGGGTATGCGCCAGGGCGCCCATGACTACATGGTGAAGCCGCTGGATCACGCAGTTCTGCTCGACAAGATCAAGGCTCTCAATAGCTGACATACCCCATGGCCAAGCGCATCAGCCTCCACGAATTCCAGGCCGGACTGGCCCGGCGCCTCTCCGAAGCCCGGGACACCCGAGCTTCGGCCCTGCTGGGCATCCAGGCCGGCAACCGCAACTGGCTGCTGGACCTCACCGAAACCGGCGAAATTCTCGCTGTTCCGACCCTCGCTCCAGTTCCCCTGACCCGCTCCTGGTTCCGGGGACTGGCCAGCGTCCGGGGCAACCTGTTCGGGGTGGTTGATTTTGCGGCCTTCCATGGGGAGCCCCCGATCTCCACCAGTGGCCACGCCCGTCTGCTGCTGATCGGGGCCAAACACGGCCTCAACAGTGCCCTGCTGGTCAGTCGGGCCCTGGGTCTGCGCTCTGCAGAAGACTTTGAACCCGTAGCCCAGCCCACCGACCCGGACATGCCCTGGATCGGTGAACAGGTTCAAGACCCCCACGGCAACCGCTGGACCCGTCTGAACGTGACCAGCCTGCTGACTCACTCGCGTTTCCTGAACGCCGCTCAAACATGAACACCTACTCGGGAGGAGCAGCAGGCATCACCTGCTGAAATACAACATGGTCTTCAAGCTACCCGGACTCTCGCTGGGCTCCAGCAAATCTGCCGCTAACCCCAACACCGTAGACGTCCCCCTCCAGGCCAGTGACGAAAGCGCCGCCAAGGCCGCCCTGCCCTTTTTGGCGGGCAAGACCTCGGCCGAGCAACTGCGTCTGCTGCGGGTGCCGTTCGTGGTCTTCGCAGCCCTCACCGCCGGCTTCGTGCTCTACCAGATCCGGGTGAGTGCCTTCGGCACCGCCTACGTGACTGCAGGCGGCCAGATGCGCACCCTGTCCCAGCAGCTCGCCAAAGCCAGCCAGCTGGCGCTGCAAGGTGAAAGCGGCGCCTTCGCCGAACTGAAGCAGAGCCGGGAGCAGTTCAACACCCTGCTCGACGCCGTGACCAACGGTGGCGATGTGGCCGGCACCAGCGTTCCGGGCGGCAGCTCCGCCGTTACCGAGCAACTCGCCGCCGTGGCCGAGCTGTGGGCCAAGAGCGACAAGGACGCAGCCAGCCTGATCAACCAGGAAAAGAACCTGGGCGGTCTGAGCAAGGCGGTGAACACCATCAATACCAAGAACCCCCACCTGCTCGAACTCACCGAACAGGTTGCCGCCCTCAAGCTGCAGGGGGGTGCCTCCGCCCGGGAAATCGCCACCGCCAACCAGGTGGTGATGCTGACCCAGCGGATCGCAAAGAACGCGAACGCACTGCTGGTGGCCAACGCCATCGACCCGGAAGTGGCCTTCCTGCTGGGCAAGGACACCAACACCTTCCGAGAGCTGCTTGAGCAACTCTCCAAGATGACCGCCGACAACACCGACGCCAAGGCCAAGCTCAACGAGCTGGACGAAGTGGCCAAGGACAACCTGGCGGCCGTAAGCGCGATTCTGAGCAACATCCAGCTGCTGGTGCAGGCCAAGCAGGCCGCCAACCACATCTCCCAGGATTCCGGCCCCCTGCCGGAAAAGACCTCCGCCCTGACCGAAGGCTATGCCGACACCTACGGCGGTTTCTTTACCTGGGTCAGCTTCGCGATCATGACCAGCGCCGGTCTGAGCATCGCCTGTCTAGTGCTGATGGCCAAGATCTACAACGATGACATTGCCCGTCGTCGTCACTCTGCCGAACGCATGCGGGAAGCAGCAGAAACCGAACGGAACAGCACCCAACAGGCCATTCTGCGGCTGATGAACGAGATGGGCGACTTGGCCGACGGTGACTTGACCGTACGCGCCACCGTGACCGAGGACATCACCGGCGCCATTGCCGACTCGGTGAACTACACCATTGAAGAACTCTCCGTGCTGGTACGCCGGATTAACGATGCGGCAACCCGCGTGACTGCTGCCACCGAATCCGCCCAACAGACCTCCGAAGAACTGCTCGCCGCCACCGAGCGCCAGTCCCAAGAGCTGAAGGTTGCAGAAGAAACCGCCCAGTCCATGGCCCGCTCCATGACCGACGCTTCCGAAGGCGCACTGCAGTCCGCCCAGGTGGCCCGTCGCGCCCTGGAAGCCGCTCAGAAGGGTACGACTGCGGTGGCCAACACCATCAAGGGCATGAACGACATCCGCGAGAAGATCCAGGAGACCTCCAAGCGCATCAAGCGCCTCGGCGAATCCTCCCAGGAGATCGGCGAAATCGTGGAACTGATTTCCGACATTACCGAACAGACCAACGTGCTGGCCCTGAACGCCGCCATCCAGGCAGCCTCCGCAGGTGAAGCAGGTCGGGGCTTCTCGGTGGTTGCGGAAGAAGTGCAGCGCCTCGCAGAACGTTCCGCCGAAGCGACCAAGCAGATCGGTGCGATTGTGAAGACCATTCAGACCGACACCGGCGATGCCGTGGCCGCTATGGAAAACGCCACCCGCGACGTGGTGGACGGGGCCCAGCTGTCCGAAGCCGCAGGTCAGGAACTGGCCGAGATTGAGCGCGTTTCTGCCGAAACCGCCGAGCTGATTGAGCGAATCTCCGAAAGTACCCAGGTTCAGGCAGGCGCCGCATCCAAGGTGGCAGAAACCATGAAGAACATTCTGGAAATTACCGACCGCACCACGGTGGGTACCCAGAAGACGGCTGTGTCGATTGGCGAACTGGCCGACCTCGCAGTGGAACTCAAGGGTTCGGTGTCGGGCTTCAAGGTCTAACCAGACCCCCGCCCTTCAGCACGACCCAGATCAGGAACGGACGCAGTCCAAGAACCATCGATGAGCTCAGTACATGAACTCGACCTGGGTCCGCTGACCTGGGTCAAAGGCGAGATCGACCTGGCCCTCGAACGGGCCACGGGAGCCCTGAACGAAGCACGCTCGGCTTCCGATCGACTGAGCCGGATCAAATTTGCCCAGACCCACCTGCACCAGGCCCATGGAGCCCTCTCCATCGTGGGCCTGGATGGTCTGACGCAATTTTCCGAAATGCTCGACCAGCTGCTGGGCGACTTGGCCAGTGAACGGGTGCCCTGTACCCCGGAACTGGTAGACCTCACCATCCGTGGGGTCGCCGCCGTCAGCAACTACCTGGATGAGTTGGCCCGGGGACAACCGGATCAGGCCCTGCGCCTGCTGGACCTGTACACCAAACTGGTGCAGGCCCGGGGGCTGGGGCCCGACCTGGCCGGCCCTGCTGACCTGTTCTTCCCTGATCTGGCAAGCCGCCCCAACTTTGCCCATCCCCCCCAATTGATGGAAGACCCGAAGTATCTGCGCACCCAGCGCAGCCGCTTCGAACGGGGCCTCCTCAAGTGGTTCAAGAACAACCAGGACCCCGCCGGCCCTGGCGAAATGCGGGATGCCGTAGCGGGCATCGAGATCGTCCAGACCAATCCGAGCTCCCGCGCCTTCTGGTTCGCCAGCACGGCATTCTTCGATGCCATGAGTCTGCACGGTTTCCCGGTAGACCCGGGAACCAAGCGCCTGTGCGGTCGTATCGATGCCCAGATGCGTCGTTTGCTCGAAGGCAACCTGGCGGTTGCCGACCGACTGATGCGCGAAGTGCTGTATCACGTGGCCATTTCGAGCACCCGCTCCCAGGTCATCGACGCCGTCAGCCAGGCCTACCAGCTGGAACGTCTGATCCCCGCAGCCGGCCACGAACTCAGCGACAAACCCCTCGCTCCGGTCCTGCGCAAGCTGCGCGAAGGCCTGAGCGATGCCAAGGAAGCCTGGACCCAATACACCGGCGGCCAGAGCATCGGCCTGCCCCGCTTCCAGGAAATCATCGAACCCCTGGTGTCCCAGGCCAAGGGCATCGGCCAGCCCGAACTGGTCGAGCTGCTGCAAAACCTGGCGCGCTGCGCCCAGTGGCTGCGCCAGGATCCGAAGCGCCTCTCTGAAAGCCTGTCCCTGGATCTGGCCACGGCCATGCTGCTGCTCGACAGCCGCCTGGACGCCCATGGCCAAGCAGCCCCCAGCATCGACAACCAGATCCGCACCCTGATCGACCGCCTCAAGGCCTATCAGCGCGGCGAGCAACTGCCCGCCCTGGATCTGCAGCAATCCGAATCCCAGACCCTGGAGCTCAACCGCCACCTGGCCAAGGAAATCCTGACCAGCCTGGGCAGCATTGAGCAGAGTCTGGACAATTTCTTCCGCAGCCCCAGCCACAGTGACGAACTCACTAAGGTCAAGGCCCCCCTCAAGCAGATTGAGGGCGCCCTGTCCGTCATGAACGAAGACGACGCGGTCGAGCTGATCCAGGACGTGGAGCGTCAACTCGCCCAGCTGGCAGCCCAGGGCAAAACAGCCCCCGCCGAGTTCGAAAACATCGCCCACAAGCTATCGGCCCTGGGTGTGTATGTGGAATCCCTCCAGCACGGCCATGCCAATCTGGATCGCATCCTGCACCCGGAAAAATACGCGCCCAAGCCCGAACCGGAAGTCGAAGCCGTCCCCGTGCCGGTCGCCGCTCCAGTGGCACCGGCCCAGGACGCACCGACCCTGTCCGATCTGAGCTTCCTGGATAGCGTCGGCTCCGCCCCGTCGGACAACCAGGATGTCCAAGACATCCAGGCCAGCCATGCGGCCACCGTTCTGAACGCGGACTTCCTGCGTCAGGCCGACGGTGACGCCCCGGAACTGCCCACCCTGGACGAGCTGACCCCGCCGCCGGCCAAGGCCCAGGAACTGGACATCCCGACCCTGGACTTCGGGATGCCGGCCCCTGTTGCCGCACCCGCGCCGGCGCCCACCCCGGTCGTCCAAGCACCTGCGCCGGCCCCCGTTGCAGCACCGCAACCGGGCAGCACTGGCGATGCGCAGATCGATGCCGAACTGCTCGAAATCTTCATCGAAGAAGCGTTCGAAGTCCGGGAAACCATCCGTACCCACCTGGACCTCCTGCACAAGGCCCCCACCGACAAGGACACCCTCACCACCATCCGGCGCAGTTACCACACCCTCAAGGGCAGTGGCCGCATGGTCGGACTCAAGGACTTTGGCGATGCAGCATGGGGGCTGGAACAAACCCTCAACCACTGGTTGCGCCAAGAACAACCGGCCAACGCAGCCCTGCTGTCCCTGCTGGAGCACGCCTACACCGAGTTCTCGGCCTGGATTGACCAACTGCATGCAGGCCAAGGTCTGCAACGGGAAGTCAGCGCCCTGCTGGCCGAAGCCGCTGCCCTGCGCGGCGAAGCCCCCCCGGCGGCTGCCCCCGCTCCTGCACCGGCCCCCGTGGCAGCAGCCCCGGTGGTCGAACCACCCGCAGCGCCGGCCTTGCCCGCAGCAGGCCTGGACAGCCTGGAGTTCCCGGATCTCAGCTTCACCAATCTGAGCCCCGAGCTGCTCAAAACCGACGCCGCCGCCCCCCTGGAACTGGACAGCCTGGCCCCCACTCAGGTGGCCCCTCTGGATCTGGACGCGCTGGCCATCCCGGACGCCCAGCTCGAAGAAGAGGCTTTTGCGGGCGCCACCGCCACTATGCTGGCCTCCGACTTCGCCCTTCTGAGCGAAGATGCGCCCGAGCTGGACGAGGCTCCGGCCGAGCCCCCCCATGCCCAGGAAGCGCCTGCCGAGCTCGACAACAGTTTCAGCCTCACCGGCCTGCCGGACACCACCCATGTCCCCGATGCCGAGGTACTCGATCTGGAGTTGGATCTGGGCGAGGACGCGTCTCCTGCCCCCTCTGCACGCCATACCGAGCTTGCCCTGGAGGACGAAGACAGCAGTGCCATGGCGGCAACCCAGATTGCAACGCCTTTCCACATGCTGAGTGGCGATGTAGATCTGGAACTGGATCTTGAGCTTGAAACGGCACCCACCGTGCCCGACCTCAGCCCTACCCTGGATGTCTCGTCCCCGGCATCGGCCTCCCAGGAACCCCAAGGGCTGAACGCAGACGACATCGAAATCAACCTGCTGGATCAGGGCGAAGCCCTGGCCGACACGGTGCATGTTCCGAGCGAAGCGCTGGTCGAACTCTCCCTGGAAGCCGAAGAGGCGCTGCCCATCGCAGCCGAAGAAGCCAGCCTGGCTGAAATCGAAAACCTTGAAGCGGCACCGGTGGCCCATCTGGAAACCACCGTATTCCCGCCCGAAACCAGCGCGGATACGGCGCTGCAGGAGTGCGCACCCTCCGCCCCCTCCGCGCCGTCCCTGGCGGAACAGACCGAACAGCCCATCGAAGCACTGCCGGTCAGCGACACCCTGCACTTCAGCAGCACGGAAGCCGAGAACGCCTTCCCGGTGGAGCAGGAAATCAGCCTGGAAAGCCTGGAGCCGGAAGAAGCCCTGCCCCTGGCCGAAGTCGCGGAGGAAATGCCGCTCGCCCTGGAGCCCACGCCCCTGGAGCCCGCCGACCTGGCCGAAGCTGCAGCCTTCCTCCAGGAAGAAACGGTCGAGCCCTCCCTGCCCCCCGAGCTCCTCGCCGCCTTGGGCGAGGACATGGCGCCAGAATGCATCAGCTTCGTTGAAGCACCTCTGGATGCAGACACCCCTGCACCGGAAATCCAGCTGGCCGACCTGAACGATCAAGCCCCTCAGGAAGAAGTCATTACGCTGGCAGACCTTGCTTCCGAAGAAGCGCTGCCTGCCGAAGACATCCAGCCCGTGGCGCTGAATATGCCGGAACCGGAGCCGGAACCCGTGCTCATGGCCGATGCGGCCCCGGTGGAAACCCCGGTTGAGGTCCCCCTGGAAACCGTGGCACTGGAGGAAATCCACGCGCCCCTGGTGGAAGCACTGAACGCCCCGGAAAGCTTCGAAGTTCTGGAAGGGATGGTGCCGGAGGCCGAAGCATCGCCTGCGCCCCTCGAACTGCCGCTGGAAACCATCGAAGCAGTCGAAGCGTTTGAGGCTTTTGAAGCCCTTGAAGCCGTCGCGGCACCGGAGCCTGCCGAGATGCAGGCACCCGCGCTCGAACAGCCGCTGGCGCCGGCATCTGCGCTGGCACCCGAACCGACCCCGGAAATCGATCTCGAAGCGCAGCCCGTCGAGCCCATCGCCATTACGCCGGAAAGCGACGCCCCCGACCTGCTAGCCGAAGGCTGGACGCCCCTCGAAGAGGCGCCCCTGGCCTTCACCGAAGCCCCCGAACCCGAGGCTTTCAGCCCCGAGACCCTGGCAACGGCCGAAGCCCTTGAGCTGCAAGAGCTTCCCGGCGCGCCCGAGACCGTCATCGCCGAGGACGCCCCCGCCGAGGAATACACCCTCGAAGCGCCCATGCAGCCCGAACAGGTCGAAGCACCGGGCTTCCAGCTGGCAGAACCGGATCTGGATCTGGATGACGCCCCGGACGCCCTGCAGCCCCAGGCACCGGACATGGCCGTGGAGCCGTACGTGGAGCCGGTGCCGACCCTGGCAGCGCCCACCGAAGCGCTCCCCGAGCCCACGCTCGAACCCGTGCTTGAACCCGTCTTGGCCGAAGACGAGGAGCCCATCGCCTCCCTGGACGACGACCGGGAGCTTCAGATTGGCAGCGTGACCCTGTCCCGCCCGCTGTACGAGTTGTACATGCACGAGGCGCGTCAGCACATGGCCACCCTGCGTCAAGAAATGGGGCGCTTCGGGAACAACCCGGAACACACCCCGAGCTTCGACGCCATGCGGGCCGCCCATACCCTGGCCGGCATCTCCGGCACGGCCCGCTTCCAGCCGCCCCAGCAACTGGCCAAGGCCCTGGAAATGGCCCTGGAGCGACTGTCCGACCACAAGCAGGCCCCCACGCCGGCCCAAAACATCGTGCTGGCCAGCACCATCAGTGCGCTGGACAACATGGTAGGCAGCCTGGCGCGTCACGAACTGCCCGAAGGCGAGCCCCATCTGATCCTCCAACTGGAAGCGATCACCGGCCTGCCTGAGCTGCCCCCGGCGATTCCGGCCCTGCCGGCCTTCACGCCGCCACCCGCCCCGGCAGCCGCCGAAGAAGCCGAAACGCCCCAGCTCAGGGACGAGCTCGATCCGGACCTGCTGCCCATCTTCATGGACGAAGGCAGCGAGCTGCTGGACAGCCTGGACACCACCCTGCGCGCCTGGCGCGGTGCGCCTGAAGATCCGGCCCACCACGCAGCCGTGGCGCGTCTGCTCCACACCCTGAAGGGCAGCGCCCGGATGGTGGGGGCGATGAATCTGGGCCAGTACATCCACGATCTGGAATCCCGCCTCGACAAGGGCCGTGACCCGGACGTGACGGGCATCCTCGAAGACCTGCAGAACGGGCTGGACTACACCCGCTCCTGCCTGGACTGCTTCATGGATTCCTCGCTGCCCATGCCGCCGCGCCCCGCCTTTGGTGGTGCTGCAGCACAGGTGCAAGCTGCGCCCGCCGAAGTCGCCGCACCGGCTCCGGCCGCCGCTGTCGCCCCGGTGGCTGCTGCACCGGCCACCGAAAGCCCCGCCCAGGCACCGGCCGCCGAACTGCCCGCCGCCCAGGCCCGGGCCCAGCTGCGGGTGGATGCAGGCCGGCTTGACCAGTTCGTGAACGACGCCGGCGAAATCAGCATCGCCCGGACTCGGATCGAAGGCGAACTGCGCACCCTGCGCCGCTCCCTGCTGGATCTGACCGAAAACGTGATCCGGCTGCGCAACCAGCTGCGGGAAGTGGAAATCCAGGCCGACTCCCAGATGCAGTCCCGCCTGTCCCAGGTCGAAAGCCACCACACCGACTTCGACCCCCTGGAAATGGACCGCTACACCCGACTCCAGGAACTCACCCGGATGATGGCCGAGAGTGTGGGCGACGTGACCACCGTGCAACAGAACTTGCTGCGCAACCTGGACGGCGCCGAAGCGGCCCTCCAGTCCCAGGCCCGTATGGCCCGGGAACTGCAGCAATCCCTGATGCGCGTCCGGATGGTGCCCTTCGACAGCCTCTCCGAACGGCTCTACCGCCTGGTGCGGCAAGCCTCCAAGGAGCTGGGCCGCCGGGCCAACCTGGACGTGGTAGGCGGTCAGACCGAAATCGACCGAAGCGTGCTGGAAGCCATGGTGGGCCCCCTGGGCCACTTGGCGCGGAACGCGATTGCCCACGGGATCGAACTGCCCGAAGCCCGCCGGGCTGCGGGCAAGTCTGAAATCGGCCAGATCACGGTGCGCGTGGCCTACGAAGGGAACGAAGTGCTGATCGAGTTCCGCGACGATGGCGCGGGCCTCAACTTCGACAAGATCCGTAACCAGGCCATCAACAACGGCCTGATCGACCCCCACGAGCAACTGGATCGCAAGCAGCTCACCAATCTGATCTTCGTGCCGGGCTTCACCACCGCCCGCCTCTCCAGCCTGGCAGGCCGGGGCGTGGGCATGGACGTGGTAAAGAGCGAAACGGCGGCGGTCGGTGGCCGGATCACCGTGGATTCCGAACCGGGCAAGGGCTCCGTGTTCAGCATCCACTTGCCGCTCACCCTCGCCGTGACCCAGACCCTGCTGGTGCGCTCCGGTGGCAAGACCTTCGCCATTCCGTCTTCGATGGTGGCCCAGGTGCAGGAACTCAAGCCTGCCGCCATGGAAAAGGCCCAGGCCGACAAGGGCGTCGAGTGGCTGGGCGACTTCTACAGCTACCGCTATCTGCCCAACCTGTTGGGTGATACCGATGCCAAGCCCGAGCTGGAGCGCTTCAACTGGCTGCTGCTACTGCGGGCTGGTAGCGAAACCCTGGCCCTGCACGTGGATGCGCTTCAGGGCAACCAGGAAGTTGTGGTGAAGAACGCCGGCCCGCAATATGCGCGGATGGTGGGCTTTGCTGGCGCCACGGTGCTTGGCGATGGCGAGATCATCCTGATTCTCAACCCGGTCGCCCTGGCAGGTCGGGCCATCACCTGGTTCGAAGGCCGCCCGGCGGTCAGCGCACCGGTACTGCCCCAGACCCAACCCCTGGTGATGGTGGTGGATGACTCCCTCACGGTGCGCAAGATCACCACCCGCCTGCTCGAACGGGAAGGCTTCAAGGTGGTCACCGCCAAGGACGGGGTGGATGCGCTGGAGCAGCTCCAGACCGTACGCCCCGACGTGATCATCGCCGACATCGAAATGCCGCGCATGGACGGTTTCGACCTGACGCGCAACATCCGCGCC
>JAJTBM010000035.1 GCA_021286885.1 Rhodocyclales bacterium | reverse complement strand
CATCGGCAGCCGGCCGGCGTCGCGCAAGAAATCCACCGCCATCGAAGACCTGCGCGCCATTCCGTGGGTGTTCAGCTGGGCCCAGTGCCGCTTGATGCTGCCGGGCTGGTTCGGCTTCGGAGCCGCCGTGCATGCCTACCTGGAGCGCCACGGCGACGCCGGCCTGGCCCGCCTGCAGGCCATGTACAAGGAATGGTCCTTCTTCGCCACCCTGCTCTCCAACATGGACATGGTGCTGGCCAAGAGCGACATCGCCATCGCCAGCCGCTACGCCGCCCTGGTGAAGGACGGCAGCCTGCGCGAGGCGATCTTCCCGCGCATCGCCCGGGAGCACGCCAGCACCATCGAGATGCTGCTCCAGATCACCGGCCAGGCCGAGCTGCTGGACAACAACCCGCTGCTCAAGCGCTCCATCCGTAACCGCTTCCCGTATCTGGACCCCCTCAACCACGTCCAGGTGGAGCTCCTGCACCGCTATCGGGACGGTCACCAGGACGAGCGGGTGCGGCGCGGCATCCACCTCTCCATCAACGGCATCGCCGCCGGCCTGCGCAACAGCGGCTAAACCGCCCCGAAGCAGCGCCGCTGCATGCAAAACGCCCCGCCGGGTAATGCCCGGCGGGGCGTTTTTATGGGGATGCGCGAAAAACCTCAGCGACGGGCAGGGCGCCACCAACTATCCCGCTGATGCAGGCCCAGCCCCAGCAACACCAAGCCGGCCCCGGCCACCAGGCGCAGACCCAGGGCTTCGCCGTTGAAGGCGTGGCCCAGCATCAGGGCGAGCACCGGGGTGATGAGGGTAATCAGCGCCACCCGGGCGGTGGGCAGGTGGCGGATCACGTAGTAATACAGCGCAAAGCCAATCACCGAGCCGAACACCCCCAGATAGCCAATCGCGAGCCAGCTGCGCAGGGGCGCACCGCTCGGCCAGGCGCCGCCCCCCGCCACGCAGGCGAGGCCAAACAGGGGCAGGGCCACCGCCAGGGTGCCCAGGGTGGTGGCCAGGGGCGGGCTGTCATCGGCGATTTTCTTGAGGCCGATCAGGGTGGCGGAATACACCACCGCCGCCAGCAACACCGCCAGCAGGCCGCTCAAGGCGGTGGCATCCCCCAGATTGCCTTGCAGAAAGATCAGGCCCAAACCGCCCAGGGCCAGCAGGATGCCGCCCAGTTTGGCGGCGCCCGGGGGCGGCTCGCCCAGCCAGCGCCAGGCCATCACGCCGGCCATCAGGGGCGAGAGGCCGAACAGCACCGAGATCAGCCCGGAATGAATGCGGCAGGCGCCCCAGTAGGTGAGGATCATGCCGCCGAACATGCCCACGCCCCCCACCAGATAGGCGCGCCGGGCGCGGGCGTGAAACGGGAAGGGGATCCGTGCCAGCACCACCAGCAGGCCCGCCACCACCAGGCCAATGGCCATGCGCAGAAACACCGCCCACGCAAAATCCACCCCCTGCGTGCTCCACTGAACGGCCAAGGGGGTCGTGGCCCAGATCAGGATGATTCCCAGATAGGCAAGAACGAGATTCATGAAGTCCCCTCCCCGCCCGGGATGCTGAGCCAGGAGTGGATCTTGTGTTCGGCGGCGATAAAGGCTTCGATCATCGCCTGCCAGGTGGCCCGGGCCACGGCAGGGTCGGCCCCCAGGGCCTCCGCCTCCCGCGCAATCCGCGCCAGCACCTGGGCCACCCGGGCCGGATCGGCCACTTCGGCCGCATTGCGCTTGAAGCGGGCGGCCTGGGCCACATAGGCCCCGCGCTCGGCCAGTAGGGCCAGCATGGCGTGGTCGATACGGTCGATGTGCTGGCGGACTTCGGCCAGGGTGGTGCATTGCACGGCTGCGGACATGGCGTTCTCCTTGAGATGAACCGGCTGGGGGGGAAATGCAGCAAAACAAAAACGGGCCCGCAAAAACAAACAGGCCACGGTTTTGAGCCGTGGCCTGGTGCGGGGGTGATCCGGGTACTGCGCTGATCCTGATCTATCCTCCGTCGCCCGGGCGCAGGGCTACGCGCCATGCGTGGAACGCATAGCGACGGCGGTAGGCCAGCAGGAAGGCGGGGGTGTTCAGCAACAGCATGGATGCATCATCGGGGCAAACACACACGGGGTCAAGGGGCGGGCTCAGGCGACGCCCTTTTCAGCAAGGAAGGGCACATAGGCCTTGTCCACCACCATGATGTGCTGAACCAGCCAGTTCTTGAGCAGCTCCAGCACTTCGGCGCCGATTTCCTTGCCCTCTTCGTAGTGGCTGAGGATTTCGAGCAGGGTTTTGGTGAAATGATCGTGCAGGGCCTTGTGGGCGTCGGCATCCGGGTAGCCGTGCCGGTAGAAGAGCTCTTCTTCCATGATGAAGTGATTGACGGTGTAGTCGATCAGGCCTTCGATCACTTCGATGATCACTTCGCGATGGCGCACCTCCTGGGACATCTCGTCGTGCAGGCGGTTGGTGGCTTCCAGCAGCCAGCGGTGTTGTTCATCGATGCTTTCGAGTCCGACGGAAAGATCATCGCGCCACGGCATGAAAGTCATGGGGGGAGGCTCCTGAGAAAATGAGGCGATTACCGGGTTGCTTCTGTGTCGTTTGTATGGACAGCAGCCAGACTGAGTACACGCCGCTGAAGTCCATTTTTGTCGTATTTTGCCAAGCAGCCGCCTGGACATGACAAAAATTCCATCGACATCAAAAAAAGCGTCATCTGCATGACGTTGATCGAAATTTACCCCGCCCGCCCGCCCGGCGCCAGCCTCTTGCAAACGCTTGTTCAAGGCGCCTTTGCGTAAATCAGGAAAAACAAAGAAACACATCCGGGTTAACACGGATGGATAAGCACCAAATTCAATACAAATTTACATTTCACTCAGGGGCGCCACAGATCCCGTTCCGGAGCGACATACGTGGGCAGGCGCTGCTCCACCGCATCGCTCTCGCGACGCCAGTCGGCCCCATCCCGGATCACGGTCGGGCGCAGCAGGATGACCAACTCGCGCTTGCTGAAGCTCTTGGCCCGCTGGCCCAGCAGATAGCCCAACACCGGCACGTCCGCCCCGCCGGGCACGGCGCTGCGGGTATCGGATTGGGACTGCTTCATCAGCCCGCCAATGGCCACGATCTGCCCGTCTCGCACCCGCACGATGGAATCCGTTTCATTCACCGTGCTCGCTGCCAAAGGCAGGGTGATGGAACCGAGCTGGCCCAGGTTGATGCTCTTGGTTTTTTCGGTAACGCTGCTGATGGATGGATGCACATGCAGGATGATGTTGCCCTCCTGGTCGATCTGGGGCGTCACATCCAGTGCGATCCCCGAAAAGAAGGGGGCAGTGGTGATGGTGGGCGAGGTAGTGGTGGTGGCGCTGCTGGAGTTGGTGGTGGTGGTCACGTTGGTGACGAAGAACTCGTCGGTGCCCACCTTGAGCACGGCTTTCTGGTTGTTGAGGGTCGCAATGCGCGGGCTGGACAAGACCTGGACCTGCCCCTGGGTTTCGAGAAACTGGAGCAAGGCCCCGAAGTTGCCCGAACGCACCGCCAGCCCGAACACACCCCCATCGGTGCGCCCGCTCGCCGCTGTGAGCCCACCCCCCAACAGGTCGCGCAGGGTGGTACCCGAGGGCACGCCATCGGTGGTGACCATCTGGCCATTCACCCCCACGCCGGAGCCATTTTGCAGATTGGCCCAGTTGATCCCCGCCTGGAACCCCTCCGACAGCTCCACCTCGATGGTCTTGGCCTCCAGCATCACCTGACGCTCCACCACCAGCTGGGTGGTCTTGAGGTAGTGCTCCACCTGCTGCAACTCGGTGGGCATGGCCCGCACCAGGATCACCCCGGAAGCCCCATTCACCACCACCGAGCGCCCTGCCTCCTTGCCCACCAGGGTTTCCAGGGCCCGGGCCACGTCGGCCCAGAAATCCTGATCCGAACTGGTCTGGATGCGGCTGCTGTCCGGCGCCCGCTGGACGCCCCCTGCCACCGGATTGGTGGCCATATTGGTACTGGCATTGGCCGTACCCGGTGCGCTATTGGCGGGCAGGCTGGAGATGGAGCCGGAAGTCACCCGTACATCGGTCTGCCCCTGGCGCCGCCCGGCCAGGTAATTGATCTGGAACACCCGGGCCTGGAGGCTCGCGGGCAGCACTGTCACCCGCCGCCCCTGCACCCGGTAGTCGTAGCCGTACAGTTCCCGCAGGGCGTCCAGGGCCTCAAACAGGGTCACATCCTTCAGGTGGGCGCTGATCGTGCCCTCCACCTCGGGATGCACCAGCAGGTTGTAGGGCGAGCCACTGCCCAGCGCAGCAAACACCTGGGCCGCCGGGGCGCCGCTGAAGGCCAGGTCGAAACGCTTTTCTGGCGCCTTGCGCGGCGCGGGCACCTCCGGCACCGTCGGGGCAGGCGCGGGGGGCTGGATGCGGGGTTCCGAGCGGCGGGCCTCCTGCACGGCGTCGGCAATGGCCGATTGGGTGGCCCGGGGCGGGATCTGGCTTGCGCAGCCCGCCAGCAGGCTCACCGCCAGCAGGGGAAACAGGTAATCCAGCGTTTTCATCAACGGGACTCCCGCAGGGCGTTCCGGGGGCTGCGAACGCTGCTGGGCTCCACTCCGGCCAGCAAACGCAGGCGACGCATGCCGGCGGGGCCACGCAGCACCGCCTCATCTTCGGTCAGGCGGATCAGACGTTCATCCCCCAGCAGGCCACCCAGCTCCACCCGCTGCCCGTCGATCAGGGCCCAAGGGCGGGCGCCCGTGCCATGCACGATCATCTGCAACTGGCCCGGCAAGGGCGGCTCTGCCTCGGGCCCCATCTGAAAGGCGCCGGAAGGCCGGGTTGGATCAGGCAGGCTCTGGGCCGTGGCCACCCCAACCGCCAGGGCCAGCACCACACCGCTCAGGCAGCGGGCCCCCTTCACAGGGCGAGCCAGGAGCGCTCCAGCCCCAGGGTATACAGTTCGAGTTTGAGCCGACATAAACCATCCTCCCGGGCCGTGAGCACGGCCCTTTCCCGAAACAGGCTGACGGGGCGCTGCTCCAGCTGATCGAGCAGCCCCACCAGATCTCCATAACGCCCCTCCACCTCCAGTACCAGGCTGTGGGCAAACAGCCCCTCCTCGGCCACGTTCGGGTCAAGGGGGCGCACGGGCCGGGTTTCCAAGCGGATGACCCGCAAGCCCGGACGCTTTTGCAACAGTTCATCCAGCACCTGCCCCATCCGCTCGGGCGTCACCAGCAGACGATCCAGATCCCACAAGGATTCGCGCAACTCCCGGGCTTCGGCCCGAGTGCGCTCAATGGCTTGGCGCGCCTCCTGATCCGGGGCGCCCTTATGGCGCGCCAGTTCGGCCAGTTGGGCCGAGATGCGGACACGTTCCTCGGCCTCTGCCTGCAACTGGGCCGTCAGCCGAGCCCGCGCCAGCAAGGCCGGATCCAGCCAGCCATCGTGGAGCAGCAGCCCCGCACTCAGGATCAGGGCAGCACTCACCAGCCCCCGCTCCCGGAGCGACAGGGTGAGAAACCAGCGGCACCAACCCTCCCAGCGCTGCTTCATGGCGAGCCCTGCACCTGGACAGCCTCGGCCTGGCCTGACAGCAGAAACTGGCGCACATCCGGCCCGCCCTGGCTGCCCGCCGGGCCTGGGTGTTCGGCACTCCCCGGGCGCAACTGCAGCACCCCGAAGCTCAGCCCCCGCAGGGCTGCTTCTTGGCGCAAGCCCGCCACATAGGGGGGAATCAACGATTCATGACGCGCCCGCCCTTCCAGCAATTCCAGTCGCCCCCCCGGCCCCACCTCCACCTGGGCCAGCCACACGCCGGGCTGGTGGCTGCGGGCCAGGGCCTTGAAAACCTCGCCAAACGGGCGGACCTGACTCTGGAGCGTGCCCTGGATCTGGCTCACCGCAAGGCGTACCCGGGCCAGCTGCTTTTCTTCAGCCTCCAGTTCGGCCTTGAGCCGGGGGTCTTGCTGATGCTGGGCAAGCTGGCGGGTTTCGGCCAGCAGGCGGGCCCGCAGGACTTCCAGCTGGGCATGGGATTCGTTTGCCGAACGCTGCAGGGGCGGCAAACCCTGGCGCACCAGCCCACCGGCCAACAGGATCAGCAATAGGGTCAGGGCCAGCCCCCCCGCCAAGCGGGGCAAGGTCAGCCACTCCCGGCGCAGGCGCAGGGACGGATCAAACAGGTTGATCTGACGACTCATGGGGCCGCCTCCCGCAGGGCCGCCCCGATGCCCAGAATACCGGTCTGGCTGGGTGGGGTTTCGAGGTGCTCCAAGCCGTCGATCACCCGGGTCAGATCCAGGGCCTCCACCGGCAGGTAAAGATTGCTGGCCAGATACTCCACCAGATCGGCATTGCCACTGGCCACCGAGACCAGCAGCCGGGACAGGGGAATCTGGCTGAACTGGCGGTCGAAGTGATCCAGGCTGCGCTGCAATTCCAGCCCCAGCCGCTCCAGCCGCCCCCAGCGGGCCTCGCCTTCAGCCGGCCACTGGGCCACCCGCACATCCAGCCGGCGAGCCATGACCAGCTCGCCCCCGTGGGAAATGACCAGCATTCCGCCATGCTCATCAAAATGCAGCAGGGCCAGCCCTCGGGGGGGTGCCTCGTGGAGGGCGGCCAGATTGCGTAGGGCCATTTCGGGCACATCCACCGCCTGGATCGCAATGCGCGCCCGCTGAAAAGCCTGAATCTCCGTCTGGAGCAGGCGGCGGGCGGCGGCCACCACCACGGCAGGCGGGCGGCCACGCCCGGAAGCCGGCATGGGCAGCACGTCGTAATGGGTGTCTTCGAGGGGCTGGAGCAGGTTCTCGCGGATCTGCCAGCCCAAGGCACCGTGCAGCTCCTCGTCGGGCACCGGCGGGGTATCCACCTGGAGCCATTGGTAATCAGCCGGGTTGAGCAGGAACACATAAGGCCCGGCCAGGGGCACGATGCGACACAACTGGGCCGCCAGGGCCGCTGCTTGCCCATCGGGCGTCAGCACATGGCGCAAGAGCTGAGGCCGCACTCCCTCGCCCCCCGCGCCCGCCGGAATCCCGGGTGACACCTCCCACAGGCAGAGGGCTTCGCCTTCACGCACGAGCGCACGCCAGCCCACGTCCCGGGCCTGGGGCCGGAAACGGGCACGCAGCCGGGTACTCAATTGGGCGAACTGGGGCGGAAACGCAAACATGGGGGACCACAACACCAAAGGGAATCAGCCCCCTGACGGAGGCACCAGTACCCTTAGCGGCCGCCCCGGGGGTGGACTTTAGGCGGGCTCGTCTTCCCCCCAACGGGCCGAGCGCAGGGCCCGGGCCACCGCCAGGGCGCGGGCTTCCTGCAAGCCTTCGGCCCGGGCCTGGGGATCCTCATCCCCATCGGGCAGGGCCAGGTCTTCTGCCCGCACCTGGCGGCAGGCTTCCAGGGCGGTGAGCAGCAGGCGCTCCTTGGGATAGCTGCGCCCACCGCGCCCCGGGTAGGCCCGGTAATCGGCCGCACACAGGGTGAGCAGATCCGCAAAGCGGTGGGGCTGGCCCAGGGCATCCACCCGCTCCAGCAGGGCCGCAATGGAACCGGCCCGCATCTCGGCGGCCCGATGGACCCGCTCCAGCTCCAGCATGGCGAGAATGGCCAAGGCTTGATATGCATCGGGGAGCCGAAAGCGGGCGCAGATCTGCTGGATGCGCGGCAAGGCCCGCTCCATGTGGCGGTAATGGGCAGGCAGATGCTCGGGGGGCGAATCGAACTTGCCCACATTGAACACCAGGGCCGCAAAGCGCAGGGGCAAGCCCCCCTGGCTGCGGGCTACCTCATCCACCACCCGGAACTGGTGCTCGCCGATATCCACGGTGGGCGGGTCGTCAGCGCTCTGGGGCATGCCGAACAGGGCATCCACCTCGGGCAGCATGCGGCGCAGGGCGCCACATTCGCGCAGCACCCAGAGCATGCGCGAGGGCTGGGTCCCCATCAGCCCCCGCGCAAACTCGGGCCACAGCAGGGCCGGGTCCAGATCTTCCAGGGCGGCCTCCCCCACCTGACGCCGCATCAGGGCCAGGGTTTCCAGATCCACCTCCCCATCGCCCAGGGTGGCCCCGGCGGCGATCCGCATCAGGTTCAGGCCCGGATGGGTGAGCAAGGGGCCCAGGGGATTGCGCGGCAATTGGAAATTCATGGACAAGCCTCGTCAGGGGTTGGCAGATACATCACACACCGCCCGGCGCCTTCCGGATCACATGCCCATGATTTCAGGCACTTGCCATCCCGAGCCTGGCGCCCCGGCGCAGACGGAGGCTGTTTCAAGCAAGAAAGGCACCAATAACCACTTAGGAATCATGGCCAATAAGTGCATCCCGCAGATACTGGGCCACATGGCGCGGAGCCCGGTCGGTGCCGCGCCGGATCTGGTGCCGACAGGAAAAACCGTCGGCCACCACCGCCGCCCGGGATGGCGCCTGACGCAGGGCGGGCCAGCGGGCACAAGGGCTGTTGCAGCCCCTCATCCAGCGCCCGGGCCAGGAACTCTTCGAACATGAACACCCGCCCGGCCAGGGAAAAGCGCTCAAAACCGGGCTCACCCGTGGAGTGAAGCCCGGTTTTTTGCATCCGCCATGACTACAACGACTAAAGCATGACTTGGGAACTCAAGCAAAGTCACGCCGGATGATGCGCTCGATGTTGCGCTCAGCCAGCGCCGCAATGGTGAAAGACGGGTTGGTGCAGCCCGCGTTGCCCGGTACCAAAGACCCATCCACCACGTACAAGCCCGGATAGTTGCGCACCGTGCCAATGTTGTCGGTGGCCAGCCCCAACACCATGCCCCCGACGGGGTGGGACGAGGTGCTGGCCCCCACCGGGTTGGTCTGCCCCGGATGGCGGTGATGGATATGCAGAGAGCCGGCCCGGGCGGCCTCGAAACGCACGCCCGAGCCATAGGCCTTGGCGAGGTATTCGTAGGTGTATTCGGCGGCAGTGGTGATCCGCGCCACATCCGGATCCGAGGTAGGCCAGTTGAGGCTGACCTTGTCGGTGGCCGGATCGTAGCTGAAATACCCCTTGGGAGGCCCCAGCGTCATCCCAATGGACGACACCTTGCCCGCCTGGCCCTTGGAGAAGTAGTCGGCAAAACACACCAGCATGGTGGGCGCCACCGGATTGTCCAGGTGCTCGATGGCTACGGGGGCCGTACCGCACTGAACCGGGTCCACATACCTGTGCAAACCCGAAATCGCGCTGAAGAAGTCGCCATTGGAGCCCCAATGGCGCCCCACATGCTCATTCAACCGGGGCAGGCTGCCCCGCCCCTTGGCCCGGGTCATCATCATCGAAGTGCCCGCCGAACCACCGCTCATGAAGAGCTTCTTGACCACAAACTGGCGCCGGCCAATCACCGAACCATTGGAATCAATCTGCTCGGCTGACACCACATAACGCCCCTCCGGCCCTTCCGCCACGCCGCTCACCTGATGCTGGGTGAGGATTTCCAGCCGCCCCGTGCGCTCGGCCTGGAGCAGATAGTTTTTATCCAAAGAGCGCTTCGCGCCGCTGTTGTTGCCGTACCAGAATTCGCCGGCAATCACCGAGGGTACATTGGTACCACGCAGCTCATCGGCCACCACATTCCAGTCCAGCGCACAATCCACCAGCCGGGTGGGCAAGCCTGCCCGCAGACCGAGTTTGGCCCACTCCTTGGCGGCGGCGTATTCCGGGCGCTCCAGCATCCAGGCCGGGATGGGCGCCGCCTGCAGCATGGCTTTGGCGCGGGGGTAATACACCTGACGCATTTCCTCGTAATCCACCTGCGTCCCAAAGGCCTTGCGGAACATGGCGGCGTGGGGCAAATAGGTCACGCCGTTGTACACCAGGGAGCCGCCCCCCAGGCCAGCCCCGGCAATGATGGACATCCCATTGCCCGGAATCAGCTCCAACACCCCGATATAGCGGTCGATGCTGTAGGGCGTCGAACCCAGAAAAGTGGAATCCCGCAGCCAACAGGCACGCCCATCCGGGTTGCTCATATTGGAAAAGGTGTAGTGATCCTTCACCGGCCAACGCCGTCCACGCTCGAGCATGAGTACCCGCAGGCCCTGCTGCACGAGGCGCAGGGCGGTCACGGCACCGCCGAAACCCGAGCCCACCACCATGACATCCACCGGTTCGCTGGCCAAGGAGGCGGCATGCACCATCACCCCCGGCGTGGCCGCAGCGGCCAGCCCGGCACCGGCGGTCTTGAGGAACTCACGTCGTCCCGATTGCTGTGTTTTCACGTTCGTCATCGCTGTCCTGTCGCTTGCTTGGAGCACCGAAGCACCCTGGGGCCTTCGGTGCATCGAATGAAATTGAACGAAGCAGGGGCTAAGGCCCCGCCCCCGCACTCAGGCAGAAGCCACCTGGGCTACCGGGCCGGATTGGCGCTGCCCTTCAAAATACGCCCGATAAAAATGCGCCGTCCGGCGCAGGCCATCCTCCAGCGTCACCTGGGGCTGATAGGCAATGGCGGCCTGCAATTTGTCGCTGTTCAGATGCTGGCGGGTGATGGTCAGCACCTGCTCGCTGTTCTGGGCAGCCACCCGACGGATGCCGTTCTTGCGGATCAGCTCCGCCCGCACCGGATCAAAATGGACAGCCTCCGCCTGGGCCGCAGACCACAGGGCCTGCATCATTTCGGGCGTGGTCTGATGGGCACAGGAAATGGCGTTGTATGCTTCCCCCTGGCAGGCCGGCGTGGCCGTGAGGAGCAGCACGCAATTCACCAGATCATCGATATACAGATAATCCCGGCTATGGCCCTGGGAGCCGGTATACAAGGTGGGCGCCTCGGGGGTGTCAGCCGCAAACAAGGCTGCCAGCGACTTGGGCAGCAGGCGGCTCTGGATATTCATGTCGTAGGGGCCGAAGATGTTGCACATGCGCAGTACCACCGTGGGAATTTTGAATACCCGGTGAAATGAACGTGCAAAGGCATCGGCAGCCATCTTGGCTGTGTCGTACAGGCCTTCAGCGAACAGCGGATCATCCTCGAGATAAGCCGCGTCATTCAGCTCCCCATACACCTTGTCGGTGGATGCATGGAAGAACATGGTCGGCACATTGCCAGCCAGGCGCATGGCCTCCAGCATGGCCACCACGCTCAGGGAATTGACCGCAAAAGTTTCCAGCGGATCTTCAATGGCCTTTTCCACCGTGGACGCATGGGCCGCCAGGTTGAATACATAATCGAAGCGGCGCTCGCTGAAAATCTTGCGCACCAGCGGGAAATCAGAAACGCTCCCCTCATGGACGCGCAGCAAGCTGCGCAAGCCCTGCTCATTGAGCAAAGAAGGCCGGGTGGGCGCGGCATCCACATCCAGCACACTCACATCCGCACCGAGGGCATGCAAACGCGCCGCCACATGGCTGCCAATGAAACCAAATGCGCCCGTCACCAGGACAGACTTGCCCCGAAACGAGCCCAGCAACTGATCTTGAATTCTGTTGGAGAAATTATTATTCACGGCATTTCCTGTATCTTTGAATTGAATGGAGCGCCCCAGGCAATACGCGGCGCCAGCAAAACAGATACGCAGTGAAAAGGCATGCACCCTGAGGGTGTCTTATGCAGTTTTGGATGGTCTTGTGCGGTTGTATGCAGACGACTAGGCCGCAGATTCGGCCAAGGGGCGGGGGTCGTGCAGGTCTGCCACATGGGCACCCCACTGGGCATGCACACGTACGATTTCGAGCCCGATATCGGCATAGCGCCCCACCGAAAGCACGGCAGGATCAGCCTCAAAAGCGGCATACGGCTGGTCGAAGGCCGCAAAAATGGCCTCATGCATCTGCAGCAGAAGATCTTCGGCAATGCCGTGGGACAGCACGCTACCGTCCGGCTCCCGGGTGGTATAGCGGCCGGTATAGATCACGCTATCGCCAGAGGGTGCGAACTTGATCCAGAAATCCACCGCCAGCAGGGGCTCCCGGGCATCATCGGAGGCCCATACATACAAGGTGCGCTCCTGGTATTCCCACTGGGGATAGCGGTCACGCTGGGCCGGCGTACGCACGTAATCCATTTCGGCCACACCGGTAATCCCGTGGGCGATGTCCGGCGTGGCGTAGTGAACCCGCAGCGCAAACTCGGTGCCTTCAATCGCCGTGCGACGGGCCTGCCCCATCAGGCCCGCCGAATGGAGGATCTGCAGTAAATGCGGGTATTCGCACAGGGGAGCCGGCGCCACGGCCTGACCATTTTCCTTGCTGAAAGTGATTCGAGCCCGCTCCAGCCGGCGCCCGGAGCCTGGCGCCGTCAGGCGTGCCAGATCCCGTTTGATGATGCGCGGGATGGCCGAGTAATACCATTGGGAAGCCACCGCCACTTTGGCCTGATAGGCCACCGCTGCCGCCAGCAGGGCATCCACATCGCACTCCAGATCTGCCACCGGCTTGGGCAGAATGATCTGGCGCACGCCCATTTCCATGAGCTGGCGCGCCACCCGGGAAACGATGTTCGCCGGCAAGGCCAGCTCAACCACCACCCGCTGCTGTTTTTCGGCGCTCAAAGTGTCGAAATAAGCCTCTTTCCAGCGCTCCAGCCCCGGAAATATCCGGGTTTCAGGCTTGAGGCTGCCCAGCACGGTGCGGGCAAAAGCGGCCTCATCCAGGGCCGGATCTACCACGGCCTCCATGTGCCACGGATAACCGGGCTTTGCGTATTTGGGCCCAATATAGTTTCCATACCGGCCATAACCCACCAGGGTTACCGGAAAACGGCCTTGTTGTTTCATGTGCGCGCCTTGCTCTCGATGGGGAAGAAACGACCAGCCTTGCGGCCAGCGCAGTTACAGGGACTGCTGACTCAGCTTCTGCTGCACCAACCCATAGACGCTGTAACCGACCAGATCCGGGAAGCTGTAATCAGGAAAGGCCTTCACAAACTCGGCCTGAATGGCGGCGTAATGCCCCCCCTGCTTTTGGGGGTCTTTCAGTTCGACGGCCCGGCTGCCCAGTTGCTGGATATAGCGATCCACAATCCGGTCAGCCTGCTCGAGATAGGCAATTTCCTGGGCGACCGCATCCCGAACCGGGGCAAACTCGCCACGCCCGCCATACACCTTGCCGTTGCCCAGCTTGGGCAATTCCTGCAGATCGGCTTTCCAGCCCGCCAGATCCGGCTGGGGCTTGCCATTCACGATGCCTCCTTCGAGCCAGGCATGGTTACGGGTATGCACCAGATCCCCGACCACCAAATCGCCGCTCTGGTCGATGCGTACCACGGTCTGGGTGCTGGAAATGCCCGGGCGGGGCAACTCGATCAGGGTGACGGTTTCGCCGGATTTGAGACGGATGCGGGTTTCCCCTTCAAACGTGGTGCGAATCGGCTCCACTTTGGGGTAAGTCTCATCGGTGAAGGCTTTGGCCATGTTCACCCAGAAATAACGCTTGTAGGCATCCACGCCCGGAATGGCTGCAGCGGTACGGGCAGAAGCAATGCTTTCCGCCCCTTCCTGGTGGAAGACCGAGAGGGCATTGAATTTGTCTGGATTCGGATGAGTGACCACCACCCGGGTAATCGGAGATTTGGTCTGACGTTTGATTTCCGCAATCAGGGCACGGGCCTGGATCGGGGTGAACTGGGTATCAACCACCAGCACCTCTTTACCATCGTCATACCAGATTGAATGAGTGTTAAATCCCTCGGCATCGGATGTAAAAACATGCAAGTTGCCTGCTTGAGCAAAACCTGTCACACAAACAAGGGCAGTGGCGACCGCTAACATGCGGCTTCTGATCTTCATGACAATCTCTCCGGGAGGTGTTGGGAAATGAATCAACAATACCAACCCGCCCCCGTCGCGCCTCGGGCCCGACGGACAACAAATATGGCCAATCGGACACGCCCATGAACATCATTGACCCCGACACCATTCTTTGCCCTTCGTTTGTGATTGCCGAGCAATACCCGGCTTTTGAGGGCGTGTGGCATGCCCACAAAAAGGCGCAATTTGTCTATGCAGCGGATGGGGTATTAACAATTCGTACCACTCAGGGCATGTGGCTCACCCCACCCCACCGGGCCGTCTGGATTCCCCCGAATGAAATGCACCAGGGCTGCGCGCCCCGTGGCTTCCGGCTCATCACCCTGTATCTGGATCCGGACATGCCCATGGTTCCCCAGCGCTGTGGGGTGATGGATGTGGATCGCCTGCTGGATGCCCTGCTCAACGAAGCAGCCCGCTTTGGCACCCATTACCCACCGGGGGGGCCGGAGCAGCGTCTGATGGAAGTGGTGCTGGATCGCCTCAACCAGCAACGCCCCCTGCCCGCCTTTCTACCCGCCCCCCGAGACAGCCGCTTGCAGCACCTGACCGCCGTACTGCAAGCAAATCCAGCCGACGACCGGGGGCTGGATGCCCTCGCAGCCTTGGCCGGGATGACAGGCCGCACAGCCGCACGCCTGTTCATTCGCGAAACGGGCCTGACCTTTACCCAATGGCGTCAGCAGCTGCGCCTCCTGAAAGCCATGCAATCCCTCAGCCTGGGGGCCAGCGTGACCAATGCGGCAGGCGAAGTGGGCTATTCGGATGTTTCCACCTTCATCCA
>JAJTBM010000520.1 GCA_021286885.1 Rhodocyclales bacterium | reverse complement strand
CGGGGCCGATGCCTACGTGATCGCCTGCTTTGGCGACCCGGGCCTGCACGCCGCCCGGGAACTGACCCGCGCCCCGGTCATCGGCATCGCCCAGGCCGCCTTTGCCCTGGCCAGCATGGTGGCCACCCGCTTTTCAGTGGTCACCACGCTCCAGCGCACGGTGATCATGAGCGAACACCTGCTCCACGCATACGGCTACGCAGCCCAATGCCGCCGGGTACGCGCCGCCGAAATCCCGGTGCTCGAACTCGAAGACGGCGCCGCCTGCATGGGTCGCCTGGTGGACGAAGCCCGCCGCGCCCGGGACGAAGACGGCATTGGCGCCATCGTGCTCGGCTGCGCCGGCATGGCCGACCTCACCGCCGAACTGGGCCAGGCCGTCGGCCTACCCGTGGTCGACGGCGTGACCGCCGCCGTCAAACTGGCCGAATCCATGCATCAACTGGGCCTGGGCACCAGCAAGTTCGGCGATTACGCCACCCCCCCGGCCAAGGTGTTTGCGGGGCGTTTTGGGCATTTTTCGAGTTGATTTGAGTTACTTCGTGTTGCCCAAACCTTAAAACACAGGGCCCGGAGCCTTCCCCGGGGGGATGTAGCTCAGGGCCCTGTTGTTTGAGGTCTGGCAGGTTTGGGCCGGACATCAGCCCTGTCGATCAGCCCAGCCGTGGCTTCACTGCAGCGGCGGCCTGTTGGGCGCGGGCGCGGGCGGTGTCCACATCCGGGCCGGCGGCGATGGCGACGCCCATGCGGCGGCGGGTGAAGGATTCGGGCTTGCCGAACAGGCGCACTTCGGATTCGGGCACCTGCAGCGCTTCGTCCAGCCCGTCAAACACGATGCCGGTGGCTTCCAGGCCGCCGTATATGACGGCGCTGGCGCCCGGGGTGCGCAGGCTCACATCCACCGGCAGGCCGAGGATGGCGCGGGCGTGGAGTTCGAATTCGGACAGGCGCTGGGTGGCGAGGGTGACGAGCCCGGTGTCGTGGGGGCGCGGGCTCACTTCCGAGAACCAGACCTGATCCCCCTTGATGAACAGCTCCACCCCGAACAGGCCGCGCCCGCCCAGGGCGGTGGTGACCTTGTCGGCCATTTCGCGGGCCAGGGCCAGGGCCGCCGGGGCCATGGGCTGGGGTTGCCAGCTTTCCACGTAGTCGCCGTGCTTTTGCAGGTGGCCCACGGGTTCGCAGAAGGCGGTTTCGATGGCGCCGCTGGCCGTGCTGGCGCGCACCGTGAGCAGGGTGATTTCGTAGTCGAAATCGATGAAGCCTTCCACGATCACCCGCCCGCCCTTCACCCGCCCGCCGGTGGCGGCGTATTCCCAGGCGGTGGCGATGTCGGCGGTGCTGCGGATCACCGATTGCCCCTTGCCGGAAGAGGACATCACGGGCTTGATCACGCAGGGGCAGCCGATGCGGGCCACGGCGGCTTCCAGCTCGGCCAGGGTGTCGGCGAAGGCGTAGGGGGAGGTGGCCAGCCCCAGGTCTTCGGCGGCCAGCCGGCGGATGCCTTCCCGGTTCATGGTGAGTTGGGTGGCGCGGGCGGTGGGCACCACCACGGCCAGGCCTTCGGCCTCGATGCGGGCCAGTTCATCGGTGGCAATGGCCTCGATCTCGGGCACGATCAGGTGCGGGCGCTCCTGCTCGATCAGGGCGCGCAGGGCCTTGGGGTCGGTCATGTCGATGGCGTGCCAGCGATGGGCCACCTGATGGCCGGGGGCGTGGGGGTAGCGGTCAACCGCGATGACTTCGCAGCCATAGCGCTGGAGCGCGATGATGACTTCCTTGCCCAGTTCGCCAGCGCCCAGGAGCATGACCCGGGTCGCGGAAGGAGAAAGAGGGGTGCCGATGCGCATGATGTTCCAACCGGTGTTGTGCAGGAGAGGCGCGCATTTTACGCGTAGGGGGCGGGCCTGGGGATGTTTGGCGCTGTTGGGCGTGGTGTGGAGTGGTGTGGTGCAGACGTGCTTGCAGGTGTTTTTTCACTGCTGAATTGTGCATTTTGAAAAGCCCCGTTTCACAGAACGTAACCGGCTTTTCTGCGGCCACTGTCTAGCATGAGGGCAGCACCACTCAAATCAAATCATTTCCATCATCCTGACTCATTCTTTTCTGGCTGGAAAAGAAAAGGGGGGGTGAAATCCTTCTGAATGGGTGCGTGGTGCTTCGTGTG
>JAJTBM010000034.1 GCA_021286885.1 Rhodocyclales bacterium | reverse complement strand
TTGCCGTTGGTGAAGCACATGGGTGAATGGGTGTCGCGGATGTGCAGCGACCAGACGTTGGGCACCAGGTTGCGCCAGGAGGCGATCTCGATCTTGATGCCCAGCCCGGCGAGCAGGCCGGACATGTTGGCGATGGTCTGCTCCAGGGGCAGATCCTTGCCGGCGATACGGGTGCTGGCCTGCGCATCCGGGTTGAGCGTCAGCAGGGCCTGGGCGTCGGCATCCAGGCTTTCGACTTCTTCGATGACAAACTCGGGGCCGGTCTGCACGACTTTCTTGACCGTGCACCGGTCGATGGAGCGCAGGATGCCCAGCCGGTCTTTCTCGGAAATATCCGGCGGCAATTCGACCTGGATCTTGAAAGTCTGCTTGTAGCGGTTTTCTGGATCAACGATGTTGTTGTGCGACAGGCGAATGTGCTCGGTCGGGATGTTGCGCGTGTCGCAGTAGAGCTTGACGAAGTAGGCCGCGCACAGGGCCGACGAGGTCAGGAAGTAATCGAACGGCCCCGGCGCTGAGCCGTCGCCCTTGTAGCGGATGGGCTGGTCGGCGATGACCGTGAAATCATCGAACTTGGCTTCCTGACGAAGCTTGTCGAGAAAATTGACCTTGATTTCCATAGGGGAATTCCAGAAAAAAGCGTTCAAAACACAATGCTCGCCATTATCGGGCTTTCCCGGGGAGGAAAGGGGGCCAGGCTGGCCGCAATGGGCGGCTGGCCAGGTGTGACAGGCCGACTAGGCCACCCACGGTGAAGCGATGCACCATGGGGCGGATGCCATCGTGGGGTTTGGCGGGGGTGTTGGTTATTCCACCCTAAACTCATCCAGGCTCCAGCGCCGGGGCGTGCCGGGGGGGCCGGGGTGCCAGTCGCGGAATTCGTGGACGATGGGCGCCCAGTAGCGTTCGGCGTGGTCGATGATGAAGTCTGCATCAAGCGCTTCGGATTCGACGATGCCGGCGCGGGGATGGGCTTCGAGCCAGGCGATGCCGGCGAGCATGCTGCCGACCACTTGCAGGCTGGTGGCGTTGTTGTGGGGGGCGATGCGGCGGGCGTCGTGGATGGAGAGCTGGGAGCCGAGCCAGAGGCCCGGGTGGCGGTCGCTCAGCAGGAGGACGCCCAGTTCGTCGATGCCGTCGCAGATTTCATCCTTGAGGATGCGCTGGCTGGCGATGGGGGCGCGGCTGCCGGCGGCGAGCAAGGCGAGGCTCTCCTGGGCCTGGTCGCAGGGGTGGTAGGCGTAATACACGGTGGGCCGGTAGGCCAGGGCGCCGGTGTCGGGGGTGTGGCGGCTCAGGTAGGCGGCAATCGAGAAGGCTTCGTTGTGGCTGATGAGGTGGCCGCAGAATTCGCCCGCAGCGGGGCTCCAGGAACGCACCCGGAAGCGGGCGCCGAGTTCGGGCAGATACACGCCGGCCCGGCTGCCGTGGTTGTGGTGGCAGGCCTGGGCGGCGAGGGGGCCGTGGGCTTCGTGGCTGCCCCAGCCCAGTTCAACCGGCTGGAGGGCTTCGGCTACAAAGCCATCCACCGACCAGGTGTTCACAAAGCAATCGGGTGCCCGGGGCGTGGTGGTGCGTTGCTGATCCCGTTCGGAGATCTGGATGACCCGGATGCCCAGGGCTTCGGCCAGTTGGGCCCAGCCGGGGGCGCGGGTGGGCAGGGGGACTTGGGGCAGGTGGCGGGCGGCCATCATCGCCAGCCCGCGCTTGACCAACAGCGAGACAAAGCCGGGATTGGCGCCGTGGGCCACCAGGGCGCTGGGGCCGCCCGGGGGGAGGTGTTCCCGCAGGGCGAGGACGGCTTCGCGCATCTGGTAGTTGGTGTTGGCGGCGTTGTGCAGGGTGCCGTCCTGGTACTCCCAGGGGTCGATGCAGGTGTCCAGGTAATGCACCCCCTGGGCTTGGGTCCAGGCGAGCAGATCGTGGCTGCTGATGGAGGTGGCGATGTTGATGACCAGGCTGCCGGGGCGCAGGTGGGGGGCGAGCAGGGCGGTGTAGTTGTCGGCCTGGATACGGCAGCGTTCCCAGGTGAAGCCGGCGGCGTGGGCAATGGCGATCTGCTGGGCGTCCATCCGCTCATCCAGCACCCGGATGTCCAGGTGGGGGTAGCGGGCGCGCAGGGGGGCACTCAGGGCCTGACCGATATTGCCAAAGCCGAGCAGCAGGATGTTGGGCAGGGTGGGCGAGGTGTGCGTCATGGAAACGTGGGCGGTGAAGAAACGGCGTTGCCAGCCCGGGCGGTTTCCAGGGCCAGGGTGAGAAGCAGGAGCAGACTGCCGCCGGCCAGCATCCCGGGCAGGGCCCAGCGGGGGCCGAGATCCATCAGCAGGCCGGTGAGGGCGGGGCCAAGGCAGCCGGCCAGCCCCCAGACGGCCCCTTGCAGGGCGGTGATGCGTACCAGGCGGGCGCCGTTGTAGCGCTGGCCGGCACTCATCACCGCCAGCACATAGATGCCCCCTGCCGCGCCACCCATCAAAAACAGCAGGGGCGATGCGAAGGGCGTGCCCAGGCTGGCTGGCAGGGCCAGGGCGCAGCCCAGTAGCCCGGCGCCACAGCCCAGTTGTACGGGCAGGCGGCCGAGCCGGTCGGCTAGCCAGCCCATCACCCATTCCAGCGCGCAATCGCCCGCCAGCACCAGGCTGGCGGCGCCCAGGGCCAGGCTGACGGGCTGGCCTTGCTGGATCAGGTAGAGGGGCAGGATGCCGAGGATCAGCGCATCAAACAGGGCAAACAGGCCGGTGCCCCACAAAATCGCCGGGGCTTCCCGCAGCCAGTGGTGCCAGGGCTCGGGGGAGCCTTCCGGGTCTTCTTCGAGGGGGGCACCCTGGCGCGGGACGAGGCCGGTGGTGAGCCCCAGGCCCAGGGCGGCGAGCCCCAGCCCGACGGCGTGCCCGAGGGCATCCAGCAGCAGGGGGCCGGCCAGTTGGCACAGGGTATAAACGGTGCAGTGGATGGCCAGCCAGCGCCCCCGGCTGGCATCCGGCAACAGGCTGTTAACCCAGGCCTCCACCAGATTGAACACCAGCCCGAGGGCAATGCCGGAAAGCACCAGGGCCAGCGTCAGGGCGGGGGGCGTGAGGGGCTGGCTGGCCAACAGTACCAGTAGCCCGGCGCTGCCGCTGGCGCCCATCAGGGTGGCGCGGGCCCCCAGCCGGGCCAGGGCGGGCGCGGTGAGGGGCAGGGCGAGGATCAGCCCCAGGGCGTGGCTCGCCAGAATCAGGCCAATGGTGCCGCTGCCCAGCCCGGCTTGTTCCAGGGCGAGGCCCGCATGGGGCAGCAGGCTGCCCTGGGCCAGGCCCACGGCGCCCAACAGCAGGGTGAGGCGCCAGAAGTCGGCCATGGGGGGATTTAGGGTTTGAGGCAGGGGCGCTGTCATGGGGCGGCAGCTTACCCATTGTCTGCGACACACAAAACCATACATTCCCGGTCATGGCTGTGGCGTGGGTCATTGTGCTACATGGCGTGGCTGGCAGGCAGGGGCCCGAGTGGTCGCTTACGCATACGTCACTCTGGCGTATGCTTGTAGCTAAATGAGACAGTCGGCCCCTGCCGACAATCATCAAAATAAGCTTGAACGTTGTCAGTGGGAGACATCATGCACAAGCGTTTGCGGCGGTGGTGGCATCGCATTGCGTCCTGGCCGGTGAAGGTGCAGGTGGCGTTGTCGGCTGCGCTGGTGTTTGTGCTGGGGCTGGGTGGCTTGACCCTGTATGTGGTGGGGGCGGTGTATCAGGATTCCGAGGCCCTGGTCGGCAAGGAGCAGGCCACGGCGGCGCGCTTTCTGGCTCGCACCCTGGATGTGGAGCTGCAGTTCCGCTTGGGGGCCTTGAATGGCATGGCCGAGGTGATGGGTCAGATGCCAGACCCGAGCCCGGAGGCGCTTCAGCGCTATCTTGAAACCCAGCAATTGGCGACCCGGGTGTTTACCTGGGATATGTACGTGCTCTGGAAAAATGGGCTGCGGGTGGCCGAAATGCCCCCGCGTGGGCATGTGGGTGTCGCCTACGACGATACAGAATACTTTGTGAAAGTGCTGGAGACCGGCAAGCCGGTGATCCGTGCCTGGATGGGGCGTTTTGCGCGTAAGCCGGTGCTGCTGGTGGCGGTGCCCATCCGGGACAAGGCAGGGGCCTTGCTGGGGGTTTTGTGTGGCACCGAAGTCATCGGCCCGGGCAGCCATTTCCATCTGACCCATGAGGTGAGTAACGGGGCGACCGGGGGCTTTCATGTATATGCCCTGGATCAGGGCCTGTATGCCGCCAGCAGCGACCCTCGCCGGGTGCTCCAGCCCTTGCCGCCGCGCAACGTGCATTGGCTATTCGAGCGCCGCATGGAGGGCTATCTGGGGCCCGGGCGAGTGGTGGATTCCAAGGGCCTGGATCTGGTGAGCGCAGCGGCCCGGGTAGAGGTGGCCAACTGGATCGTGGTGGCCTACCAGCCTGCGGAAGAGGCTTTTGCCCCCTTGCAGCACGGGGTGCGCCGGGTGTATGCGGGCGGTTTGCTGGTGACGCTGCTGGTCGGTGCCTTGGTCTGGCTGGGATTGCGCCGGGCGCTGGCGCCGCTGGAGCAGGCGGCTTTGCAGATGGGCCAGGCGGGCCGTGCGCCTCTGGCCATGCAGCCCCTGCAGGTGCGGGGTGGGGCGGAGATCCGCTTGCTGCTTTCCAGCATCAACAGTCTGCAGGCCCAACTGCATGCTCAGAATCAGCTGATCCGGGATGAGCGCGACCGGCTGGAGCGGGTGGTGGCTGAGCGAACCGCTGCCTTGCAAAAGAGTGAAAGCATGCTCCATGGGGTGCTGGACAATACCCCTGCCCTGATTGCGTACTGGAATCAGGATTTGCGCAACGAATTCTCCAACCACGCCTTTGAGCGGGTGTTTGGCATGTGCCCTGAGCGCATCCGGGGCAGTCATCTGCGGGATGTGATTGGTGAAGAAGCTTTCCTGTTGAGCCAACCGTATCTGGCCGGGGTGTTTCAAGGCCAGCCCCAGGTGTTTGAGCGGGGCATGACGGACCAGGAGGGGCGCACCCTCTGGGCGCAAGTCCAGTACATTCCGGATTGGCAGGGGGGGCGGGTGCAAGGCTATTTTGCGCTGGTGTCCGACATTACCCCGCTCAAAGACAAGGAGCGCCAGATTGCTGCGCTCAATCAGGCCTTGATGCAGCGGGCCGAGGAGGCCGAATCTGCGACCCGGGCGAAAAGCGTGTTTTTGGCCAACATGAGCCATGAGATTCGCACGCCCATGAACGCCATTGTGGGCCTGACCCACATCCTGCGTGCCAAGGTGCAAGTGCCCGAGCAGCAGCAAATGCTGACCAAGGTGGCCGATGCGGCCGAGCATCTACTGGGGGTGCTCAATGACGTACTGGATATTTCCAAGATTGAGGCCGGGCGCCTGGTGCTGGAGCAAACCGATTTCACCCTGGAGGGGGTGTTGGCACGCTTGCGCTCCATGACCAGTGATCGGGCTGCCGAGCAGGGTTTGCTGTTGGATATCGTGCCGCCGCCGCCCCTGGGTACCTTGCATGGAGACCCGGTGCGCCTGGGGCAGGCCTTACTGAATTATTTGGGGAATGCCCTCAAATTCACGACTCGGGGGCAGGTGCGCCTGGAAACCCAGGTGCTGGAACAGGCTGAAGGGCATGTCCTGCTGCGCTTTGCGGTGAGCGATACGGGGATGGGTGTTCCCCCCGAGGTGATCCCACGTCTGTTCCAGCTGTTTGAGCAGGCGGATGGTTCCACCACCCGGCGCTTTGGGGGAACGGGGCTGGGGCTGGCGATTACCCGTCGGCTGGCGGAGTTGATGGGCGGCGAGGTGGGGGTGGAGAGTCGTCCGGGGGAGGGCAGCACGTTCTGGCTGACGGCCCGCCTGGGCTGCGGTGCCACTATTGCGCCCCCGGCGGTGACGAGTGCGGATGTGGAGCAGGCCTTGCGAACCCGGCATTCGGGGGCGCGCATTCTGCTGGCGGAGGATGAGCCCCTGAATCAGGAGGTCGCGCTGTTCCTGCTGGAAGAATGCGGCCTGCAGGTGCGCTTGGCCGCAAACGGCGCCGAGGCCGTGGATCTGGTGACCCGGGAGTCCTTTGCGCTGGTGCTCATGGACATGCGCATGCCGCTCATGGATGGCTTGGAAGCCACCCGCCGTATTCGGCGCCTGCCCGAAGGCCGGTGGTTGCCCATTCTGGCCATGACGGCCAACGCCTTTGCCGAAGATCGGGCCGCCTGCCTGGCGGCGGGCATGGATGATTTCATCAGCAAGCCCGTTGATCCCGATACGCTATATGGTGTGCTGTTGCGTTGGTTGGATTCTGGGTCAGGTATTTCCGGGGGCGCTGCCTGAGGCCGCTTCTGCTGCCCGATGGCGGGGCAGGGTAATGCGAAAGCGGGCGCCCTGGCCCGGGGGGCTGAACACCTCGATGCGCCCCAGATGGGTGGCAATGATGCCGTAAGAGAGCGAGAGCCCCAGGCCCGTGCCGGTGCCCACTGGCTTGGTGGTGAAGAAGGGGTCGAAAATCTTGCCGAGATTTTCTGGGGGAATCCCGCAGCCGCTGTCCTCCACTTCCAGCCATAGGGCGTCGGGGCCTTCCGTGCCCGAGCGCAGCCAGATGGTGCCGGCATCGCCCAGGGCATGTCCGGCATTGGTCAGCAGGTTCAGGAAAACCTGATTGATCTGGGATGGAATGCATTCCACCAGGCCGATCTGGCCGTATTCCCGAACAATGGTGGCTTTGTATTTGAGCGCGTTCCAGCACACCTTGAGGGTGCGTTCCAGTTCGTGTTCCAGGTCGGCCTCCAGCCAGGTGGCGTGGGTGCCGGCCCGGGAAAAGTCTTTCAGATCCTGCACGATCACCCGCACCCGCTCCAGCCCGTCGGAAGATTCGACCAGCATGGCGGGCAGGTCTTCACACAAGAACTCCCAGTCGGCGGCCTGCTTGGCCTGATCGAGCTGGCGTATGGCGGTGGCGCGCTGGGGGTCAGGGGCTTCCACCACGCCCTGATAGGCCTGGATGACTTGCAGCATGTCTTCCAGGTAACGCTTCAAGGTATTCAGGTTGGAGAGCACGAAGCCCACCGGATTGTTGATTTCATGGGCCACCCCTGCCGCCAGCTGCCCCACGGAGGCCAGCTTTTCCGACTGCAGCAGCTGCAGATGGGTGGCCTCAAGCTGGGCATTGGCGTTTTGCAGTTCGGCATTGCGGCGCAGGAGCGCCTGGTGGCTTTCGTACAGCTGCAGGCTTTTTTCTTCGAGCAGGCGCTCGGCCTCCTGGCGTGCGGCCCGCTCCCGGGCCAGCCGGCGCTGGAGGGCGGTGATCTCGTCCATGGTTTCAATGCTGCTGCAGGGTGAAGCGGGTGGCCTTGCCCTGGGCATCCTCAAAGTCTTCCCGGGTCAGGGTGATCTTTTCGTCGAAGTGCTGAATGGCGCCGATCACCAAGCCTTCAGCCAGATCCCCAAACCCGCGCTTGGAGCGATACACCATCACCAGGCAGCCCGGGTCTGGCTGATAGGTTTCAAAGGTGGGCAGTTCCGCGTCCGGGTAGAGTTTGCGCACTTCTTGGTGGACGTAGGTTTCCACGCTGGCCAGAAAGTCGAAGGCGTGGTGCACATCGCTGAAAAAGCGTCCATACATCTCGTGGAAACGGCCAAACATGTAGCTGCCAAAGGCTTTCACCAGATCGGGCACCGCAATGCCGGTGCACTCGGACAGGGCTTGCACCAGCCTCACGATCTCCTCGTGGGGGTAAGAACCCACCGCCGTGTAAGCGCCCCCATGGGGAAGCTGGGCGCCGTCGATCATGTTCTCCAGCACCTCGCTGCCAAAGGTGGCTTCCACCATGTCCATCAGTTCGGTAAACACCATGCCCTTCATCGCCAGACCTCCCTAAACCCTTGTTGACGTATGGGCAGGTATCGGCAGCGAGTCACAAAAGTTTAGATTTTGCCTTGTTTAACATGTGGATTTTTTTGTTGGCATAGGGGGCAGAAATGCCTTTTTGCAGCGAGCTAGGGGCTGGGTTTTAGTGGTGATGCCGGTTTAATTGTTTTTTGAGGGCTCTGGGTGTAATGGTTTCAAGGGTTGGGGTACTTTTTTTGGAGAATTTTGCTTATTGGACTCTGATTTGAAACGGTGTAAAAGCTTTTCAAATCATGACAAACGTCTACAATCGCCCCGGCTTGTGGAGGCTTATTGCACGACGATTTGTGCTCCGCAGGGGAAACCGAATGGAGGAAATATAAATGAGCGCTTCCCGATTGAGTCCTCACGAAAACCGTTCCCGTACTTTGCACCCGGTTGTGCAGGAGTTTACGGGCTTGCTGTCCTGTCAGAGTGCGCTGGCCCAGGGGCTGGATGCTGCCATTGAGCAGGCCCAGGCCTGGAATGTGCCCGCCCTTTACGATATTCGTTCGCGCCAGGATTATATTAACTGGATCAATGATTTGCTGTATTGGGTGCCCTGCGAGAACATGCCTGGGCACGCCATTTACAATCAACTGTGCAAATTCCATTTCATTCTCGATCAACCGGCCCTGCGCTCTTACCAGAACCCGGTGCTGCCCAGGGAAGGCAGTGCGGCCCTGACGCCCCTTTCTGCCTGGATGGTGCGTTATGCGCAGGCGATGGGGGCTTTCTTGGATACCCCTGAGTCGATTACCGATGAGTCGCTGGAGAGCTTCAAAAAATCTCCCAGCTACAATATGAATGATTACATCCAGCCCCACGGCGGATGGAAAAGCTTCAATCAGTTCTTTGCCCGCCATGCCAAGCCTGGCTATCGCCCGATTGCTGCACCGGCGGATGCTCAGATTGTTGTTGCTCCGGCAGATGCTACTTTTGCCGGGCAATGGGAAATTCGCAGCAGCGCTGGCGTGACCGCCAAGGGCCTGCACTGGCATGTGGATGAATTGCTGGCCGACAGCCCCTATCGCCAGCGTTTCAAGAATGGCATGTTCATGCATGCCTTTTTGGGGCCGAACGATTACCACCGGCTCCATGCGCCGGTGAGTGGCACCGTGCTGGAGGCCCGGGTGATTCCGGGGCAGGTGTATCTGGAAGTGGCCGCTGTGCCGGACAGCACCCAAGCCGCCGGTCATCAGCTCGAATTGCGTCGCCATTTCTCGGCCCCCAATTCGGTGGGTTATCAATTCTCCCAAGCCCGAGGCCTGGTGGTGTTGGATTCCCCCGTGGGCCTGGTGGCCGTGCTACCCATCGGCATGTGTCAGGTGTCTTCGGTGATCCTCACTGCCGAAGAGGGCGTGGCCCTGCGCAAGGGCGAGGAGCTGGGGTATTTCCAGTTTGGTGGTTCGGATGTGGTGGTGTTGTTCGAGGCCCGCTGCAATGTCTGTTTTACCGCCCAGCCCGACACCCACTACCGGATGGGCAGCAAGATTGCTCAGGCTTATCCGGTGTATTGAGCCGTTCGAATAAAGCACGGCGTGTTCTGCCGGCCCATCCTCAACTCCCCGCCAGGCGCAGCCCGGTTTTTTTGAGGATGGCGCTGGAGAACAGCACGTCGTGGCTGCGGCAGTGGGGGCCCAGTAGGCGGGCGATGTCTTCCACCTGGGCGAGCACGCTGGCCCGGTCGCGCCCGTGCACCATCGCAAACAGGTTGTAGGGCCAGTCCGGCAGGTGGCGAGGGCGGCGGTAGCAGTGGCTGACGCCCGGGAGGGCGCCCACGGCGGGGCCCAGGGTGGCAAGGGCGGTGTCGTCCACATCCCAAACCGACATCCCATTCGCGGTATAGCCCAGGGCGTAGTGGTTGGGCACCGCGCCGATGCGCCGGATGCGCCCGCTGGCGAGCATGGCGCCCAGGGCATCCAGCACGGTTTGGGGGCTCACGCCCAGTTGGGCGGCGAGGGCGTCGTAGGGGCGCGCCACCCGGGGCAGGCCGTGCTGGGTGGCCAGCACCAGCCGGCGCTGGAGGTGTGGATCCAGTGGATCCAGCACGTCCTTGGCTGGGGCGGTGGCGTGGGTCTCCGGTTTCATGCGGGCAGCCTCAGGTGCACAAAGTATTCCTCTTCCTTCGGAAAGGCGAACACCGGCAGGCCGGTGGCGGCTTCGATGCGGGCGATGGCGTCGGCGATACCGTCCGGCGTTTCGGTGGCGAGCACAAACCACATATTGAGCCGGTGTTCGCGCCGGTAGTTGTGGGCCACTTCGGGCAGGGCGTTCACTTGGGCGGCGACTTCGGCGTAGCGGGCTTCGGGCACGGCCAGGGCGGCCAGCACAAAGCGCCCTCCCAGGCGCTCCACCTGAAACAGGGGCCCGAAGCGGGTCAGCACGCCCCGGGCGAGCAGGGCTTCGAGCCGGGCCAGCACTTCGTCGGCATCCATGCCCAGGGCGCGGCCTGCTTCGTGGTAGGGCTCGGCGCACAGGGGAAAGCCCTCGTGCAGGTGGTTGATCAGGCGCCGGTCGGCCTCATCCAGCGGCACCGGGCCGTCCAGGGGGCGGGGTGGGCTTACAGACACAGGGCGGGCTCCCGGGGCGCTTCGTAGCGGGCGCCGCATTGCTTGAAACAGGTGGTCGAAAACAGCAGGGCGCTGGGGTAATCCGTGAGTTCGCAATGCAGGCTCAGGGCCTGGTGGCGGGCCTCTACTTCGTCCCGGGCCTGGCCGTGGAGCATGGCATACAGGGTGTAGGGCCAGTCCGGGGCCGGGCGGCGGCGGTAGCACAGATGCACCCCTTCGCAGGCCGCGAGCTGGGGCCCCAGCCGGCTGGCTTCGGCAGGGGGCAGGGCCCACACCGCCATGCCGTTGGCCCGGTAGCCCAGGGGGCGATGCTGGACGATGACCCCAAACCGGCGCATCAGCCGGTTGTCTTGCCAGGCGGCGAGCCGGGCCAGCACCTGGTGTTCGTTCAGGCCGCAGCGCTGGGCCAGGGCGTGGTAGGGCCGAGCCACCCAGGGCAGGCCTTCATGCAGGGCGGTGACCAGGGCCCAGTCGGCGGGCGTCAGATAGGCTCGGGGCGCGCTGGGGGACGGCCCCGGGGGCGGGCGGTGGCGGGTGCCCCGGGCCAGATCGAAGCCCAGGTCGATGTGGAATTCTTCTTCCAGGGGCAGGGCGATGGGCGGGCAGCCGGTGCGCTGGCCCAGCTCGGCCAGCAGTTGGGCCAGGCGGGTCTGATCCCGGCTGCTGGCCACAAACCACAGGTTGTAGCGGTGTTCCCGCTGGTAGTTGTGATTGATGCCCGGGTAGCTGCTGACCAGGGCGGCCACCTCAGCCAGACGGGTTTCGGGCACCGCCATGGCGGCCAGGGTGCTGGCGCCGAGCCGGTTGGGGGCAAACACCGCACCCACCCGGCTCACCAGTCCGGTGTGGCAGAGCCGGTGCAGGGTGGCGCGGATCAGCTCGCCCGGGGCCTGGAGCTGCTGGCCCAGTTGGGCCCAGGGGTCGGAGCACAGGGGGAAATCCCGCTGGAAGTCGTTGAGCAGCCGGTATTCCAGGGGGTTCAGCAGGGCGGAGTTCATGGGGGCCTGACTTTCTTACATCCCGATGCGCTGGCCCCGGTGGCCAAAGAAGATGCCGGAAGGCGACTGGGCGGGCAGCCGGGCCCGTGGGCTGAAGTCGCGGGTGCTCATCACCAGCACTTCGTGGCTGTCCCGGGCAGAGATCCAGACTTCGTCGCCCCGGGGGGTGAATTCCATGTGGAGCACCGCCTTGCCGGGGCTGAAGCTGTGGATCACCTGGCGGGTGTCGGTGTCGATCACCTGCACCCAGTCGTTGTCGGGGAAGGCGAAGTTCACCCAGATCTGGCGACCATCGGGCCGGGCCATGGCAAACACCGGCTGGCCGAGGAGGGGGATGCGGGCGGTCTGCTGCCAACTGCGCGCATCGACGGCCAGCAGTTCGTGGCGCCCGACGCCGGGCAGCCAGATTTCGCCGCCGGCCTGGGCCCAGCCGCGCAGGTGGGGCATTTTGTACACCGGCAGCTTCTCGCTGCCCTGGCCGTAGTCGGTGAGGATCTTGCGGCTGCCCCGTTCCGGGTGCCACAGGTCGAGCAGGCTGACCCCATCTTCGCCAAACAGCCCGGCCAGGAAATAGCGCCCGTCCGGGGTGGCGAGGCCGTCATAGGGCTGGCGCCCCGCCGGGTAGCGGGTGGTGCTGGGGTGGACGGGGTCGCTCAGATCTGTCACCCAGATTTCGTTGCCGTCAAACAGGGCGTAGGCGAAGCGCTGGTCGGGCAGGTCGGCCAGGCCCACCACCCGGGACACTTTGCCCGGGGCGTATTCGGCGGGAATGTCGGCGATGGGGGCGAGGGTGCGTGCATCGAACACCCGGATGCCGCCGGGGCTGTAGTTCTGGGCCACCACCAGGCGCCCATCCTGGGAAATGGAGCCGCCGATGCTGTTGCCGGCCTGGATCACCCGGGCGTCGATGCGCGCTTCGAGCAGATCCACCTTGGTGAGCCCGCCATCCCGGCCAAACACATAGGCGTAGCGCCCATCCCGGGAGAACACTACATGGGCGTGGGACAGGTCGCCCAGCCCGGTGATGCGGGCGAGGGCGCTGCGCCCGCTGTGCTCCACCAGTTGCACGCTGCCGCTGGCCCGTTCGATCACCAGGCCCAGGTCGCCGGTGCCGCGCAGCGGGGGCGTGTCCTGGGCGGGGCCCCCAGCGGGGGGCGAAGATGGGCTTGGGGATGGGCTGGGGACGTGGGCGCAGGCGGCCAGCGCCAGGCTGGCCCCCAGGCTCAACAGGTGGCGGCGGGTGGGTCGCATGGGGGAAGGGGCGGGAAGCCCTGCTTGAGTTGGGTGATGATCCAGCCGGCTTCGCTTGCGCTGAGGAAGGCCTGCCAGCCGGGCATGGGGGTGCCGGGGCGGCCCTGGAGCACGGTGGCCACCAGGGATGAATCGGGGCGGTCGGCCAGCTGGGCGGGGCTCAGGCTGGGGCCGAGGCCGCCGCTCAGTTGCATCCCATGGCAGGCGCCGCAGTCCTGGCGTACCAGATGGATGAGCTGGGCCTGACGGGCCGGGCTGGGGGTGGGGCTGGCTGCGCGGGCGGTGCCGACCCCCAGGGCGGTGAGCGCCAGCAGGATGGCAACATGCAGCAGAACGGGACGATCCATGCCGGGAATCCTCCAAAAAGCCCGCAAGGGCTGGGTTTCAAGGCGGTATCCCAAGGTATTCCGGGGTGGGGCGGGGGGGCCTTGATGACCATCAAGAAGCCGCCCCCGCCCGGGTAAAGCAGGGTGGTGTGAGGCTGATGGGCGGGATCAGCCCTTCAGGATCCACTCCACGGCGCCCTTCAGATCCGCATCGTTGATCTTGTCGGCGCCGTTGGGGGGCATGGGGATGGGGCCCCAGACGCCGGCACCGCCCTTACGCACCTTGTCGGTGAGCTTGGCGACGGCATCGCCCTGGCCCTTGTACTTGGCGCCCACGTCCTTGAAGGCGGGGCCGACCAGCTTCTTGTCGATGCCGTGGCAGGCCATGCAGCCCGCTTTTTGCAGGGCGGGGGGTGGCTCGTTGGCGAGGGCGACGGTGCTGCCCAGGGCAAGCAGGGCGGCGAGCAGGAATTGGCTGTGCATGAGGTGTTCCTCCAGATCCAGAAAACGGAGCCCCGCCGGGCGGGGCTCCTGGGGTGTTGCCGGTGGCTCAGTAAACGTCGTGCTGGGTGTTGTAGACGTTGAAGTGGCCGGTCGGGGTGATCAGGCGCGGGTCACGGATCACGGTCTTGAGCTTGAGGGTGGTGTCATCCACCACCACGATGGCGGATTCCTTGTTCTTGGCGCTCCATACCGAGAACCACACCTCGTTGCCAGCCTTGTTGTATTCGGGCTGCACTACGCGCTTGGCGCCGTCATCCTTGAGGCCCGCCCATTCGCCGATGGGCAGCACGGTGTAACCGGCCTTCAGGTTTTTGACGTCATACACTGCCACCGATTGGCTGACCTTCGGATCCGGGTGGAGAGGATTGTCCACGTACAGGTGGGTGGACTTGGGGTGGGTCTTGATGAACAGGGAGCCGCCGCCCTGGCTCTTGAGTGTATCCACCTGCTTCCAGGCGTATTGCTTGTGGCCCTTGGGGTCGGTGCCGATCACCGCGATGGTGTCGTCACCCAGGTGGCCCGTGGCCCACACCGGCCCGTACTTGGGGTGCTCGAAGTTGGCGCCCCGGCCCGGGTGGGGGATCTTGCCTACTTCCACCAGGCCAGCCAGCTTGCCATCCTTGGCGTCGATGGCGGCGATCTTGTTGGACTGGTTGGCGGCCACCATGAAGTAGCGCTTGGAGGAATCCCAGCCGCCGTCGTGCAGGAAGCGGGCGGAGCCGATTTCGGTGCTACGCAGGTTGGTGATGTCGGAGTAATCCACCATCAGGGTCTTGCCGGTTTCCTTCACGTTCACCACGAATTCGGGCTTGAAGTGGGACGCCACGATGGAGGCGACGCGGGGTTCCGGGTGGTATTCCTGGGTGTCCACGGTGAGGCCCCGGGTGGACACGATCTTGAGCGGCTCCAGGGTGTCGCCGTTCATGATCACGTATTGGGGCGGCCAGTAGGAGCCGGCAATCGCGTACTTGTCTTCGTAGCCCTTGTACTTGGAGGTATCCACCGAACGGGCTTCCAGACCCACGCGGATTTCAGCCACGT
>JAJTBM010000033.1 GCA_021286885.1 Rhodocyclales bacterium | reverse complement strand
GCCGAACTCGGCCTGGCCCCGGGGGCGCACCGAGACGTTGGCGTCGCAGCGGCAGGAGCCTTCCTGCATGTTGCCGTCGCAGATGTCGATCCAGCGCACCAGGGCGTGCAGGGCCTTGGCGTAGGCCACGGCCTCGGCGGCGGAGCGCATCTCGGGTTCGGAGACGATCTCCAGCAGCGGGGTGCCGGCCCGGTTGAGGTCGATCCCGGTCATGCCGTGGAAGTCTTCGTGCAGGCTCTTGCCGGCGTCTTCTTCCAGGTGGGCACGGGTCAGGTTTACGACCTTCTCATAGTGGCCGCCCTTGCCGTCCGGCACCTGCAGGGTGATCTGGCCGCCCACCACCACCGGCAGCTCGTACTGGCTGATCTGGTAGCCCTTGGGCAGATCGGGGTAGAAGTAATTCTTGCGGGCGAAGATGCTCTTGGGGGCGATGGTGGCGCCAATGGCGAGGCCGAAGCGGATCGCCCGCTCCACCGCACCCTTGTTGAGCACCGGCAGCACGCCGGGTAGGGCGATGTCCACGGCGCTGGCCTGGACGTTGGGCTCGGCGCCAAAGGCGGTGCTGGAGCCCGAGAAGATCTTGGAGGCGGTGTTGAGCTGGGTGTGGATTTCCAGCCCGATGACGACTTCCCAGTCGGTTTTGCTCATGCGCGTGCTCTCTTAATCTTTAAATGTCAGTCGTTCAGTCGCACTGGCCCGTGGCCTGGTCGATCAGCAGGGGCCATACGTAATCGTGGGCGCTCGCCGGGCTGCACATGCTGTGGCAGCCATCAAAGGCCACGCTGATCTGGCCCTGCTGTTCCCACATGTGGATGCGGCATTTGCCCGGGCCCGCCAGCTCTACCGAAGGCAGAAAGCGGGTTTGGCGAAACTGGGCCAGGTCGAAGTGGCATTGCCCCCGGCGGGGCAGGGTCAGATTGACCTTGAGGGCTTTCACCCGGGATTCATCCACGTCCACCTGCGCATCGCCGAAGTTGCCGGTTTCGTCCCGGAAGCTGCAGTCGGTACGCACCGAGAAGGTGCGGATCGGCATGGGCTTGGTGGGCCGGCCCAGCTCGGGGCTGGCACCGGGCACCGTGGCGGGCGCTTCGGGGTTGCGCGCAGCTGGCGCGACCGGCGCCTGGGGCGTGGCGCAGGCGGCCAGCCCCAGGGCCAGCAGGCAGCTCAGGCGGGTACGCAGGGGAAGCATGGCGGGGCCTTGGGCAGGGCTCAGTTGGCGGGCCGGCGGGTGTGCCAGTCGGTGGCTTGCTGGAACTGGTGGGCCACGTTCAACAGGCGCGCTTCGCCGAAGTAGTTGCCAATCAGTTGCAGGCCAACGGGCAGGCCGCCCGCGCCAAAGCCGGCGGGGTGGGCGAGGCCGGGCAGGCCAGCGAGGTTGACCGCGATGGTGTAGATGTCCGACAGGTACATCTGCACCGGATCGTCGCTCTTTTCGCCGATGCCGAAGGCCACGGTGGGGCTCACCGGGCCGGCGATCACGTCGCATTGCTCGAAGGCGGCGGCAAAGTCCTGGGCGATCAGGCGGCGCAGCTTCTGGGCCTTGATGTAGTAGGCGTCGTAGTAGCCGTGGGAGAGCACATAGGTGCCCACCAGAATCCGGCGCTGGACTTCGCCGCCAAAGCCCTGGGCGCGGCTCTTGCAGTACATGTCGTTCAGGTCGGTGTACTCGGCGGCCCGGTGGCCGTAGCGCACGCCGTCAAAGCGCGACAGGTTGGAGCTGGCCTCGGCGGGGGCGATCACGTAGTAGGCCGGAATCGCCAGACGGGCATTGGGCAGGCTCACTTCAACGGTGGTGGCGCCCAGCCGGCGGTATTCGGCAATGGCCGCATCCACGGCGGCGCGCACGTCGTCCGACATGCCGGCGGCGAAGAATTCGGTGGGCAGGCCGATGCGCAGCCCGGCCAGGGGGCGGTTCAGGTTGCGGCTGTAGTCTTCGGTTTCGCGCTCCAGGCTGGTGGAGTCGCGCGGGTCGTGGCCGGCCATGCCGGAGAGCAGCAGCGCGCAGTCTTCGGCGCTGTAGCCAAACGCGCCGCCCTGATCGAGGGAGGAAGCGTAGGCGATCATCCCGTAGCGCGACACCACGCCGTAGGTGGGCTTGATCCCGGTGATGCCGCACAGGGCGGCCGGCTGACGGATGGAGCCGCCGGTGTCGGTGCCGGTGGCAATCGGCACCATGCGGGCCGCCACGGCTGCCGCCGAGCCGCCGGAGGAGCCGCCGGGCACCTTGTCGGTGTTCCAGGGGTTGCGGGTCGGGCCGAAGTGGGAGTTTTCGTTGGAGGAGCCCATGGCGAACTCGTCCATATTGGTCTTGCCCACCATCACCGCGCCGGCCTGCTTGAGCAGGCTCACCACATGGGCGTCGTAGGGGGAGACAAAGTTGGCGAGCATCTTGGAGCCGCAGGTGGTCAGCACGCCTTCGGTGCAGAACACATCCTTGTGGGCCATGGGAATGCCGGTGAGGGGGGCGGCGGTGCCGGCGGCGAGGCGGGCATCGGCGGCCCGGGCGGCGGCCAGGGCACCTTCCCGGTCAACGGTCACGAAGGCATTGATGCGGCCATTCCCGGCGTCGATGCGGGCCAGGCTTTCGGTGGCGAGTTCGACGGCGGAGACTTTCTTGGCGCGCAGGGCGGCGGCAATCTCTTTGAGGCTGGAGTCGATCATGGTGGCTGAAATCGCTGGGGCGGCCGCAGGGCAGCCGCCGGACTTTCGGGAGGGCCCGGATGTTTCCGGGTGTTGGGCGCTGGCGTGCTGGCCAGGGGCGAGCGGGCGCGGCTTACTCGATGACCTTGGGCACCAGATACAGGCCGTTTTCGGTCTGGGGTGCGACGGTTTGGTAGGCAGCGCGGCGGTCGGACTCGGTGGCCGCATCGGTGCGCAGGCGCTGGGCCAGCTCCTGGGGGTGGCTCATGGGCTCCACGCCGGTGGTGTCGACGGCCTGCATCTCTTCGATCAGGCCGAAAATGCCGTTGAGTTTGGCCTGGGTGGCCTCCGCGTCGCCGGGCGCGAGTTCGAGTCGGGCAAGCTTGGCGATATGACGAACCTGGTCGAGGGTCAGGGACATGGCGATTTACAAAGTTGCTTAGACGACAAAGGTTTGTAGGTTATCATAAGCGATTCTGTTGCCCCAATTTCCCCCCACCCTTCAACGGCTTTACCGGGATTTCTGTCCGATGTTTGGTTTTCTGCGCTCCTACTTTTCGAACGATCTTGCCATCGATTTGGGTACTGCCAACACCCTGATCTACGTGCGTGGCAAGGGCATCGTCCTCGATGAACCTTCCGTCGTGGCCATCCGCACCGACGGTGGCCCCAATGCCAAGAAGACCATCCTTGCGGTGGGCATGTCTGCCAAGCAGATGCTGGGCAAGACGCCGGGCAACATCACGGCCATTCGTCCCATGAAAGACGGCGTGATCGCCGACTTCACCGTGACCGAGCAGATGCTCAAGCAGTTCATCAAAAAGGTGCACGACACCCGCCTGTTCAGCCCCAGCCCGCGCATCATCATCTGCGTGCCCTGCGGTTCGACCCAGGTGGAACGCCGCGCCATTCGTGAATCTGCCCTGGGCGCCGGTGCCAGCAATGTGTACCTGATCGAGGAGCCCATGGCTGCCGCGATTGGTGCCGGGATGCCGGTGGCCGATGCGACCGGCTCCATGGTGGTGGATATCGGTGGCGGTACCACCGAAGTGGGCGTGATCTCCCTGGGCGGCATGGTGTACGCCGGCTCCATCCGGGTGGGTGGCGACAAGTTCGATGAAGCCATCGTCAACTACATCCGCCGCAACTACGGGATGCTGATCGGCGAAACCACCGCCGAATCCATCAAGAAGGAAATCGGCTCCGCCTTCCCGGGTTCCGAGGTCAAGGAAATGGAAGTGAAGGGCCGCAATCTGGCCGAGGGGATTCCCCGCGCCTTCACCATTTCTTCCAACGAAATTCTGGAAGCCCTCACCGAGCCCCTCAACCAGATCGTCTCCGCCGTCAAGATCGCCCTGGAGCAGACGCCCCCCGAACTGGGCGCCGACATCGCCGAGCGCGGGATGGTGCTGACCGGCGGTGGCGCCCTGCTGCGCGACCTGGACCGGCTGCTGATGGAAGAAACCGGCCTGCCCGTGATCGTGGCTGACGACCCCCTCACCTGCGTGGTGCGTGGTTCCGGCATGGCCCTCGAAAAGATGGATCAGCTGGGTTCGATTTTCACCAGCGAGTAAGCATCCCGGCGCAGCATGCAAAAACGGGTGCCAGCCCCGCCCGGGGCCCGGCTCCCGTTTTGTCGTTTCAGGCCTTGGGGTCTGCAACGCTGGCCGGGGTGAAAACCCAGTTCTGGATCAGCATCAGGATTTAAGTTTGGATTTGTCGTGGTAGGTCATTCGCCTCCTCCGTTTTTCAAGCGCGGGCCTGCACCGCAGCTCAAGCTCGTCTTTTTTGCGCTGCTGTCCCTGGTGCTGCTGGTCAGCGACCTGAACCTGCGCTACCTCGAAGTGTTCCGCCAGGGCCTGTCCATCGTGGCCTATCCGCTCCAGATGGCAGCGGCGACGCCGGCTGACTTCGTGCGCAATGCCTCCACCTACTTTGCCTCCCTGGTCCAGCTTCAGGTTGAGAACAAAGAACTCAAGACCCAGCAGCTCAAGGTGTCCGAGCGCCTGCTGCGGGCCGACCAGATCGAGCAGGAGAACCGCAACCTGCGCAGCCTGCTCCAAGTCCGGGATCTGCAGCCGGTGAAATCGGTGCTGGCCGAGATCATGTACTCCGCCAAAGACCCGTTCTCCCGCAAGGTGATCCTCGACAAGGGTTCCCAGGCCGGGATCGAGCCGGGGCTGGTGGTGGTGGACGCCAAGGGTGTGATCGGTCAGGTCACCCGGGTCTTTCCCATGCAGGCAGAGTTGACCCTGCTCACCGACAAGGATCAGGCGATTCCGGTGATGATCGTGCGTACCGGCCAGCGGGCGGTGTTGTTCGGCGCGGGTGATGGCCTGCTGGAGCTGCGCTACCTGGCCGCCAATGCCGACATCCAGCCCGGCGACCAAGTGGTGACTTCCGGTCTGGATGGGGTCTATCAGGCGGGCCTGCCCGTGGCCACCGTGGTCAAGGTGGAGCGGGATCAGGCCCAGGCCTTTGCCCGGATTCCCTGCCTGCCGGTGGCGGGTATCGAACAGTTCAGCCACGTGCTGGTGCTGCGCCACCGGGAAAACCTGGCGCCGCGCCCGCCCGAGCCCGAACCCCTGGCCAAGCCCGGCAAGGGGCGCAAGGCCAAGGCGGCGCCCAAGGAGTAAGAGTAAGCCCATGCAGCCGACGCACAGTTCCCGCCGTATCCTGCTGCCGGTCAAGATGTGGTTCGTCTATCTGACGCTCTGTCTTGCCCTGTTCTTCAACTACATTCCCACCGGCCACCTGCCTGGGGTGCCCGACATGGTGGCCCTGGTGCTGGCCTTCTGGGCGGTGCGCGAGCCCCTCAAGGTGGGCACCGGCACCGGCTTCATCTTTGGCCTCCTGACTGATGTTGGGGTGGGCGCCGCCATGGGCCAGCACGCTTTTGCCTATGTGCTGCTCGCTTATGCGGCCAATGAGCTGTCGCGCCGGGTGCTGTGGTTCCCGCCGGTGGAGCAGGCGCTCCATGTGCTGCCGCTCCTGTTCCTGAACCAGGTGGTGATGGTGCTCGTGATGCTGCTGGCGGGGGTGTCCTTCCCGGGCTGGTGGATGTTCTTCGGCTGCTTCCTGGCAGCCCTGTTGTGGATTCCGCTCCACTACTTGCTGCTTCTGCCCCAGTACCAGCCGGTGGAGCGGGACGAGAACCGGCCCATCTGAGGGTCGGCATGAGGGCTGTGTATCATGGGTGAAATGCGTACTCCCGAGCAGGAGTTGTCCCGCTTCCGGGGCCGTCTGGTAGTGGCCGGGGTTGTGGGGGTGATCTGTTTCCTGCTGCTGGTGGCCCGGTTTGTGTACCTCCAGGTGGTGCGTTACGACTACTACGCCACCCGGGCCGAAGATAACCGGATTTCCCTGGTCCCCATCGTCCCCAACCGGGGGGTGATCATGGACAGCAACGGGACGGTGCTGGCGCGCAACTATTCGGCCTACACCCTGGAGGTGACGCCCTCCAAGGTGCCGGATCTGGAGGCAACCATCGAAGAGCTGTCCAAGCTGGTGGATATCCAGCCCAAGGACCGGCGCCGGCTCAAGAAGCTGATGGAAGAAACCAAGAGCTTCGAATCCCTGCCCCTGCGCAACCGCCTGACTGACGAGGAAGTGGCCCGTTTCGTGGCCCAGCGCTACCGCTTTCCCGGGGTGGAGCTGAAGGCTCGCCTGTTCCGTGATTATCCCTTGGGTAATTTCGCGTCCCATGTGCTGGGTTACATTGGCCGGATCACCGACCGGGATCTGGCCCGGATCGAAGAAAACGACGACTCAGCCAACTACCGGGGCACCAACTACATCGGCAAGTCTGGCCTGGAAAAGAGCTACGAGCGCGAGCTCCACGGCCAGACCGGCTTCGAGGAAGTCGAGGTGGATTCCGGCGGGCGGGCCTTGCGGGCCTTGCGCCGGATTCCGGCCACACCGGGCAACAACCTGATCCTGAGCATGGATCTGAAGCTGCAGGAGGTGGCCGAAAAAGCCTTCGGTAACCGGCGCGGCTCCCTGGTGGCCATTGAGCCCGGCACTGGTGCGGTGCTGGCCATGGTGTCGGTGCCCACCTTCGACCCCAACCTGTTTGTAGACGGGATCTCTCCCCAAGACTGGGAGGATCTGAACAACTCCCCCAATCACCCGATGATCAACCGGGCCCTGAATGGGGCCTACCCGCCTGGTTCCACCTTCAAACCTTTCATGGCCCTGGCGGCCCTGGCCAATGGAAAGCGGGTGGCCAGCCAGGCTTACCCGGATCCGGGGTACTTTGAGTTTGGCGGCCACCGTTTCCGGGATGACGTGCCCGGTGGTCACGGGGCGGTGGATCTACCCCGTTCCATCGCGGTGTCGTGTGATACCTACTACTACCGGCTGGCCAACGATATGGGGATCGACATGATCGCCTCTTACATGGGCCAGTTTGGTTTTGGCAGCCGCAGCGGCATCGACCTGGACGGAGAGAGCAGCGGCATCCTGCCGTCTCCCGAATGGAAGCGCCGGCGCTTCAAGCGCCCCGAGCAGCAGAAGTGGTTCGGGGGTGAAACCATCTCCATCGGCATCGGCCAGGGCTACAACGCCTACACGCCTCTTCAGCTCGCCCATGCGACGGCAACACTGGCCTCAGGGGGGGTGATGTACCGGCCCCACTTGGTGCGCTACATCGTGGACGCCCGGGACGGGACCAAGCGCCCGGTGGCCGCCCAGCCCATCAAGCAGATCCCCATCAAGCCCGAGCATTTAGAGGCTGTCCGGCGTGGGATGATCATGGTGAACAAGCCGGGGGGCACGGGGGCTTCAGTGTTTGCCAGCGCGCCCTATGTGGTCGCCGGCAAGACCGGGACGGCCCAGGTGTTTTCCCTCAAGGGCGGTAAATATCAGGCGGGGCGGGTGGCTGAGCGCCTGCGCGACCACGCCCTTTACATCGCGTTTGCCCCGGCAGACAAACCCACCATCGCACTGGCGATCCTGGTGGAAAACGGCGGCTTTGGGGCGACTTCGGCCGCGCCCATCGCCCGTCAGGTGCTGGATTACTACCTGCTCGGCAAGCTGCCCGGTGCCCCCGCACCCGAACTGAAATCGGTAGAGCAGGCCGCTGCCGATGGTCACGCCCCCGGAGAGGAGCCCCACGGTGATTGATCCGCGTTTTGATCCGCGCCGCTGGCTGCGGAGCCTGTTTGCCCCCATCGACGGTCCCCTGGCCCTAGTGGTGCTGGCGATTGTGGGTTTTTCGACCGTGGTGATGGTGAGTGCTTCTCCGGAGCGCCTGGGGACCCTGGGCATGAATGTGGCGGTGGCCTTCTGCACCATGTGGATTGCTGCTTCGGTGCCGCCCCAGCGCATGATGAGCGTGGCCCTCCCGCTCTATGTGCTGGGGGTGGTGTTGCTGATCGGGGTGGCCTTGTTTGGTGATGTCTCCAAGGGGGCCCGGCGCTGGCTCAACATCGGGGTGGCGCGCATCCAGCCCTCCGAATTGATGAAAATTTCCATGCCCCTCATGCTTGCCTGGTATTTTCAGACCCGAGAGGGCTTGATCCGAGGGCGGGATTTTCTGGTGGCAGCCGGGCTTTTGCTGGTGCCCGTGGGGCTCATCGCCAAGCAGCCTGATTTGGGGACGGCCATTCTGGTGGCTGCTGCGGGGTTTTATGTGCTGTTCTTTGCCGGGCTCGCTTGGCGTCTGATTCTGCCGGTGGCGGTGGTGGGCATTGTGGGGATTTCCTCCATCGTGGCCATGGGTGACACCATCTGCAAGCCGGATGTCCAGTGGCCAGGTCTGCGGGAATACCAGAAACACCGGGTGTGCACCCTGCTCGATCCGACCTCGGACCCCCTGGGGAAGGGCTTCCACATCATCCAGTCCACCATTGCCATCGGTTCGGGTGGTGTGGTGGGCAAAGGCTGGGGCAAGGGCACCCAGACCCACCTGGATTTCCTGCCCGAGCGCCATACCGATTTCATATTTGCGGTACTCACCGAAGAGTTTGGGCTGGCCGGCGCCCTATTTCTTACGGTACTCTATACCTTGTTGATCCTGCGCGGCCTTGTCATTGCCGCCGGTGCCCCGACCCTGTTCTCGCGTCTGCTTGCAGGCGCGCTCACCCTGATTCTGTTTACCTACGCATTTGTGAACATGGGCATGGTGAGCGGCATTCTTCCTGTGGTGGGAGTTCCCCTGCCCTTTGTCAGTTACGGTGGCACTGCACTCGTTACCCTGTGTCTGGGGGTGGGGATGCTCATGAGCATCTGCCGTCACCGACGCTGGGCCAGTCACTGAACCGGCGCCGTCTGGTGCCCCTGAACAGGAACTACCCATGTTCGAGAACGCTGTCCTCCGCCGGGGAGGTGCCCTCCTGCTGCTCGCGTCTGCCGTATCCATGCTGGCAGGCTGTGCTTCTGGCCCTACCCCCTTGGCTGATGTCTCCGTCCCCGAAGAAAACACCCCGGGCCGAGTGGGTTTGCGTCCCCTGGGCGCTTTTCCCGAAGAAGCGGTAGCCACTTTTCGACCCTCTGAAAAAACGGCTCTCGGGGCTGATGTGCCCGCCCGGCAGGAGGCCCTGAATCCTTTTGCCCACCGGGAATATGGCCGCTTGGAGCAGGCCGTGCCCGAACCCGAACCCGAGCCCGCATTGTCCTCATCCACCTTGGGGCCTCTCAAGGAGTGGGGGATGGCCAGTTGGTATGGGCGCCAGTTCCATGGGCGTCGTACCTCCAGTGGTGACCCCTTCGACATGTATGCGCTGACGGCAGCACACCCCAGCTTTCCGATCCCCAGCTATGCCCGGGTGACCAACCTGGATAATGGCCGTTCGGTGGTGGTGCGGATCAACGACCGGGGTCCCTTCCATGGGGGGCGCATCATGGATCTTTCGTATGCAGCCGCCTATCGCTTGGGCTATGTGGATGCGGGTCAGGCCCGTGTGGAGGTTTCCCTGGTGCTGCCCGAAGGGGTGGGGCTGGTGCAGACCCGCAGCCCGGTGCCGCCCTTGAAGCGCCGGGTGGTCGCGAGCCGGGCGCCTGCGCCGGTGGCATTGGCCCGTCGCGCCCCGGAGCCCGTGGTGGTCGCCAGTGCCAGCCTGCCCTCGCCTGAGCAGCCCGCGCCGCAAGCTTTGGCGCTATCCGCACCACTTGCGGCCTCAGGGGGCACGGGTAGTGGCTTGCAGTCTGGAGCCGAGCTGGGTGTGACAGCCGGGGCTGATGCGGCTGGGCGCCAGATTTTTCTGCAGCTGGGCTCCTTTACGTCCCTGAGTCTGGCCGAAGCATTCAAGGGCTTCGTGGAGCAGGAGTTGAGCTGGTTGAACCAGTCGGTGTCGGTGCTGGCAAGCGACGGGCGCTTCCGGCTGCATCTGGGCCCCTTTGTGAATGCCACCGAAGCGAGCTCCATGGCGGAGCGTGTTGCGACGGTGCTCAAGCTCAAACCCTTCGTGATCCAGCGCTGAACGATCTTTGATCTTTGTTTGGGGATGTCGGTGCAGCGGTAAACATATCAAACGCACCAAGTTGATGCGCTCGTTTTTGATCTATGTCAGTTAAATATTCCCTGTGCAATCGTGCACAGCCCCGGGGTGTATTATCTAGAAGAGGAAGTTAACGAATTTTCTTATTCTGTGTACCGTGTTCCGGGCTGTGTATGCCCAGAGGGTTCTGGCTGGTTTGCTAGGGAGTTTGCTGATGGCTTCGTCTCACCCCGTGTTGCGTCCCCTGTCGTCGTTCCGGATTGGCGGAGATGCGCATTATTCCGAGTTCCACGAACTGGACCCGGACCACATGCAGGACGATCTGGATCTGTTCGAGATGCTGGGGGTGGTGCACATCATTGCTCCGGATGAGCCTGGCGCTGACAACCCGCAGCCCTGACAGGGCCAGGTCGGATTGCCCGGTCGCCCAGCCTTTAGTTGGCGCAGGCTTTGAGCCCGGGGTGCTCCTTGTTTCTCGTCTTTTTCCCCGTCCTGTTCATTTGCTTCCCATGACCACGCAGCCGTCTGCGTCGGCTTCATGCTGCCCCTGGTGGCGGCTTTCAATTCTGTCCAGATAAAACAGCGTGGGCCCATCTCCGGGTAGATGGCTGCGTACCTGTTCAAAGCCCGTCCGAGCCAGAGCAAGCTCGTTGTGTACGTAGGCCTGCAAGGCGCCACCAAAACTGTTTTGGCAGGGCGCGGGCAGTTGGTTGTCTCTCACCTCATACAATTCCAGCGGTTGTTGCTTGCCGGCCAGGCGGAAGTTGCCCAGGGCCCGGTGGCGGTTTTCTGCGGCGGGCAGAATCACGCTGGCTGAGGCCAGCACCCGGGTCTTGAGAAACTTGTTGGCGCTCTGAATCCGGCTGGAGGTGTTGACGATGTCGCCAACGGCCCGGATTTCCCGGTGGCCGTCGGTGCCCAGTTCGCCCAGGTAAACCGGGCCGTAGTGGAGCCCGAAGCGGGTGGGCTGGGCGTCCCGGTTGGTGCCGCTGTTCATGAAGGTATTCAGGTCCAGGGCGGCGGCCAAGGCCTGACGGCAGGCTTGCTGGGGGGATTCATCGGCCAGCCACAGGCACATGGCTGAATCGCCCACCATATCCATCACATGCCCGCCATGGGCTTCAACGATGCGGATGAAGTGGCTGAAGTAGCGGTTCAGCACCTCCCGGGTAAGGTCGGGGGATAGGTTTTCTGAAAGCGTGGTGTAGCTCTCGATATCGCTGCACAGACAGATCCCGTGCACGGTACGTCCGCCGCCCAGGCTTTGGAGCAGTTCGATCAGGCGGGCATTGCCCTGGGGGGTGAGGCGCAGGGTCTGCTCCAGGGAGGCGGCCCGGCGCCGGGCCAGGTGGGTGTGCAGCCCCAGCCCCAGCGCAGTGACCACGACCGGGGTAATTAGACTGGGATAGACCACCGGGAGCCATAAATGATGCTGGCTGAAGGCCCATAGGCAGATGGGCAGCCATGCCAGCGCCAGCGCCCAGGTGAGCACCCCCGCCCACAGGGTGGGGAGTAATCCCCAGAGCAGCGCAAGGCCCACGCTCCAGAGCAGGATGAAGGCAAGGTTCAGCAGCTCTGGCGGGCGCTCCAGGGTGTTGTGTTCCAACAGATTGGCCAGGGCGGTGGCGCACAGCTCCACCCCGCTGATGTCGACCCCGTCTTCCCGGCTGAAGGGGGTTTTGAACATGTCGGCCTGGCGGGATTGGTTGTCTTCCGAAAATCCCACCAGCACCGCCTTACCCCGGAATACCGCATCTTCGGCCAGCGTCCCGTTTTCCAGGATGCGCAGCGCTTCGTGGTAGGGAATGGAGCGGACGGTCTTGATGGGGCCAAAGAGGTTGAGCAGCTGCAGTTCGCCGTGGTGGCGGATGGGCGGTCGGCTGTCATCGTTGTGGGTCATGCGATGGGCCATGACGGCCGGCACTGAGGGCAGATCGCCCAGGCTGGGGATGTTTTCCCAAAACTCCATCACGCCATCGGGTGTCTTGGGCATGATGAAAGGCGCCGTGGCCCAGGCGGCTTCCTTGAACAGGGGCAGGGGCGGGGTCAGTCTGTCGGTGACGGCCAGCACTTCTCCGTTGGGGCCCCGCACTTCGTCCCGGGTGGTTTTTTCGACCAGCACCACGTTGCCGGCCTCCCGCAGGGCGGCGGCCAGGGCCTGATCGCCGCTGGCATCCCGGGCCTGATCAAACAGCATATCGAAGCCGATGACCCGCGCCCCGTGTGCTTTCAGCCCCCGAATGAGCCGGGCATGGTAGTGTCTGGTCCAGCGATCAGGGCGCTCGGAGACATTAAGTGCACGGGAAGATTCTGAATCGAGGGTTATAATCACCACGGACTCGGGGGGCGGTTTGCTACCCCGAAAGTTATAGAGTAGCTCAAGTCCGAGGGTCGCACCTTTATGCCCTATGGGTGAGAGCAGGAGGCCGGTCATCACCAGGATGATGGCCAGGATGAGTCCGGGTAGTGGTTTGTCCAGGCGTAACACGGGTGGGTCTCAGATCTGTACCAATTTCGGGAGGGGAGTAGTTCTGTGAAGTATCTGGATCGCGTTGATTTGTTTGCGGGTATGTCCGAGGCTCAGGTGGAAACCCTGAAGGAGCGGTCACGTATCCGTGTGTTTGCACCCAATACCATTGTGGTGAGCGAAGGGGACGAAGGCAGCAGTCTGTTTGTGGTGCAAAGCGGGTCCCTCAAGGCCTTTCTGACGGATGTGGGGGGGCGCGAAGTGACGCTGTCCTTGCTGGATCCGGGCGATTACTTTGGCGAACTCGCGCTCCTCGACGAGGCGCCCCGTTCGGCCTCGGTGATGGCCATTACGCGCAGCGAACTCCTGCAAATCCCGCGCTCTGCCTTCCTGGCTCTGATCGATGCACATCCGGCCTGCATGCAGATCGTGGTGCACAATCTGGTGGGGCGCATCCGCCAGCTGACCGACAACGTGCGCGCCTTGGCGCTGGTGGATGTGTTTGGCCGGATTTCCCGGGTGTTTGATGCCCTGGCCATCGAAAAGGATGGCCTGACCATCATCGACCGTCGCCTCACCCAGCAGGATCTGGCCAACATGGTGGGCGCTTCCCGCGAGATGGTGAACCGCATCCTGCGCGATCTGGTATCGGGTGGCTATATCGAACTGGAGCAGCAACGCATTGTGCTGCGCAAGAAGCTGCCTAATCACTGGTAATACGCCGCCGGCAAGTTTACCGGCTTCTCCCGGTTTGTGCCGTTCTTTTGAGCATGATCAGAAAAAAGACACTTTCGTGACGGCGAGATGCTGTCACGAAAGCTACACTGAAATTGTTCGGGAATGATCACGCATGCGTAGTTGCGCTGTACGGCATCACATGTCGCACATCTTTGGCATGCATTTGCTGCATGCGCAGCTGCTACGCACATAAGGGAGACAATCATGAGCTTCTTCGATGCCCCCATCAGCCGCTGTGAAGCGGCCCAGGCCCTGGTGGTGACCGACCAGACGCAACATCAGTGCGCTTTGGAACATGGCTGCCCGCCAGGCCGCGAGTGCCCCTTGGGAACATGCTTTGCCCGGGTTTCTGGTGTTACCGAAACCGAAAATCTGGCCGCCATGGCAGTGGCCGAGCCAGGACAGGGTGCAGCCGTGGGCGCTGCGGGCGAGGCAGATGAAGCTGTTCAAGGCCCCCAAGGGGCTGAAAGTGCCGGAGGCTGAAGCATGGCCAATCGCAGTCTGAATACCCGCCAGAAGGCCATGTTCAAAGGGCCAGCGGGGCGTTCGGGTGGGTTCCCTGCTGCACGGACACCGGCGCCGGTGCGCTCCGGGCCGCCTGGGGCGCCGCGCCCGAGGCGTTCAGGGGCTGGTGGCGCACGTTAGCGCCGCCCCGCCTTGGGCTTGCCCAAAAAACAACCCACCCTCGGGATGCCAGGGTGGGTTGTTTTTTTGTGGGCTGTGCTGTGCAGTGGGCGTGCCCGGCTGTTTAGCGCAGCCGCTCCAGCAGCCCGTCGAGCTGATCCAGGCTGGCAAACTCGATGTTGATCGCACCCACGCCCTTTTTGTTGGCCTTGATCTTCACGGTGGCCCCGAGCCGGTCGGAAATTTCTTCTTCGAGCAGCAGCAGATCCTTGTCTGGTGCGGGTTGGGGCGCTTCTGTGCCGGCGGGCTTGAGGGTTTGCTGGACCAGTTTCTCGGTTTCGCGTACCGACAGGGCGCGGGCGGCGACCTGGTGGGCGAGGCCCACCTGTTCGGCCCCTGCCAGGGGCAGCAGGGCCCGGGCGTGGCCCATTTCAATGTCGCCGGCCATCAGCAGTTCCTGGGTGGCCGGGGCCAGTTGGAGCAGGCGCAGCAGATTGGTGGCGGCCGGGCGGGAACGTCCCACGGCATCGGCGGCCTGCTGGTGGGTCATGCCGAACTCGTCGATCAGGCGCTGGATGCCGGCGGCCTCTTCGAGGGGGTTGAGGTCTTCGCGCTGGATGTTCTCGATCAGCGACATGGCCAGCGCGGCCTCGTCGGGGATCGCGCGCACCAGGCAGGGCACGCTCACCAGCCCGGCGATCTGGGCGGCGCGCCAGCGGCGTTCGCCGGCGATGATCTC
>JAJTBM010000519.1 GCA_021286885.1 Rhodocyclales bacterium | reverse complement strand
TCAAGCGCGCCCTGGAGGCCGCCCGCCACGTAACCGACGAAGCCAGCGCCATCGAAGCCATGGGCCTGCGCCCGCGTCTGGTGCGGGGCGACCCCACCAACCTCAAGGTCACGTATCCCCTTGATCTGCATCTGGCCGAGTGGATTCTTCAGCACCGCTGAGCCCCGGCCCGCCCTTTCTTTTTCAGCGTCTTGCGACGGACTTTTGCGACTGACCCCATGACCACACCCGTTTCCCTGCCGCCCCTGCGCATTGGCCAGGGCTTTGACGTGCACGCCCTGGTGCCGGGCCGCCCCCTCATCATCGGCGGCGTCACCATTCCTCATCCCCAGGGCCTGCTCGGCCACTCGGACGCCGACGTGTTGCTCCACACCATCACCGACGCCATTCTGGGCGCGGCGGGTTTGGGCGACATTGGCCGCCACTTCCCCGAGACCCGCGTTTTGAAGGGGCCGACTCCCGCGTGCTGCTGCGCGAAGCTGCCGCCGCCGCCCGCGCCGCCGGCTGGGTGGTGGTGAATGTGGACGCCACCGTGATCGCCCGGGCCCCCAAGATCCTGCCCCACGTGCCCGCCATGGTGGCCAACATCGCCGCCGATCTGGGGGTCGCCCCCGAAGTCATCAACATCAAGGGCAAGACCACCGAAAAGCTCGGCTTCACCGGGCGCGGCGATGCCTTCGCCGCCCAGGCCGTTGCCCTGATGATGCGCGGCTGAACGCCCGATTCAGCCCGCGCCCCCGCCGCGTGTGGGGCGCGGGCTGCCTCGCTCGTTCATGTTTTACCCCCCGTCCCGTCTGCGCGCTTCTCCCATGCTCTCCCTGTTCCTCAAATCCCTGCTCGGCGCCCTGGCCGTGCTGGCGATTGCGCTGCTTTCTCGCAGCAAGCATTTCTTCATTGCCGGCCTGGTGCCCCTGTTTCCAACCTTCGCGCTGATTGCCCATTACATCGTGGGCAGCGAGCGCTCCATGGCGGATTTGCGTACCACCGCCCTGTTTGGCCTGTGTTCCCTCGTGCCCTACGCGCTCTATCTGCTTGCCGTGTATTGGCTGTGCGTGCGCTGGAGTCTGGTGCCCACCCTGCTCGGCGCCACCTGCGCCTGGGCCCTGAGTGCGGCGGGCCTGCTGTGGTTGTGGGGGCGGTGACGGGGTAAAAATAAATATTTTGCCGAATTGCCGTGCGTTCAGCGTTTTTGAGATTTTTTAGCTGTACGGCATGTTTGCAAAACCGTTCATTTGTGATGAATTCCGGATTGTCTAGAAATGACTTTGTTATGGTGAGCTGACGCGCTCGTAAAATTCATTGTCGGAAACCCCTTCAAAACCGGGCCTGCAAGGCCGGAGCGGTAGATGACGATTGGATCGTAAATGAGTGCATCCCAGACCATAAGCGCCGCCTTTGCCCTGGGCGGGCTGGCAGGCCACAACGCCCACGGGGCCGGCTTCCTCCAGGCCGCCCTGGAAACCAAGCTCCAGCCCGCCATGATTTCCTGTACCTCGGGGCAGATCCGCTGGGTGCACCGCTACCTTGAAGTGCTCCAGGCCCGGGAACAAGGCGATGAAAATGCGGATCTGCACCCCCTGTTCGAGCAAGAGCTGGCCTCCCTCAACAAAACCGGCGAGATCAACACCGACGTGGCCCTGCTGGGCATGTTCGGCAAAGAGAACGTGTTTCGGCCCTCCTATGGGCGCGTGTTGTCCGACTTCATGCGTAATGCCGGCGAAAGCCTGATGCGCTTTCCCCGCCCCGGCGGGCTCCTTGCCCAGCGCCTGCTGTCCATGCTTCCGGGCCGTTCGCTGGTGCCCGACGCCAGCCCCGCCTATTACGCCCAGGTGGCCCAGGTGCTGGGCGCCTCCCCAATCGGGATCGCCTTCAATGCCTACAGCCCCTGTGAAGGCATCGAATACGTCTACCTCAACGCTGCCGCCCGAGTCCTGTTGGCAGACCCCGCCAGCCCCGACAAATACGCCCCCGAGCATCCCACCCAGCGCCACCCGCGCCGGGTATACCGGGATATTTCGGCTGCCGGCGTGCGCGACGCCCTATGGCTCTACCAATACGGGTTTTACGACCCCGAGCAGCACTGTGTGGATGGGGTGTATTTCCGCAACATCATGCTGGCCGAACTGGTGGCCGCCGACACCATCTTTGTCGTGCGTCCGGTCAATCACCGCTGGCAGGGCGAACTGCCGCGCAATTACCCCGGCGTCGAAGACCTTAAAACGC
>JAJTBM010000518.1 GCA_021286885.1 Rhodocyclales bacterium | reverse complement strand
ATGCGGGAAGGGGTCATGGTTTGATGTCAGTCTGCGGGTTCGTCCCCGGCGCTGCAGCTACTCCGGCCAGTTCCCTCTCGATCTGTTCGATACTGGGCAGGCTGGTTTGCAGTTCGGCAGGCAGGGATTCCAGCAATTTGTACTCGGCAATCCCCATGGGCTGGCTTCTGTCTCCCAGGGCATATTCGGCCACCACCTTGTTTTTGCTCTTGCATAGCAGCAGGCCGATGGTGGGGTTGTCATGTTCGTTTTTGACCTGACGATCCACGGCCGTCATGTAAAAGCCGAGCTGCCCCAGATGTTCCGGTTTGAACTTGCCACCTTTCAGCTCGATGACCACATAGCAGCGTAATTTGAGGTGGTAGAACAGCAGGTCGATGAAGAACTCTTCCCCTCCGACGTCCAGCAATACCTGACGGCCAACAAAGGCAAAGCCTGCACCGAGTTCCAGCAGGAAATCGGTGACGTGCGTGACCAACGCCGTCTCGATTTCACGCTCCTGGGCCTCGTCGGTCAGGCCCAGGAAATCAAACCGGTAAGGATCTTTCAAGGACTCCCGGGCCAGATCGGATTGAGGCCTGGGCAGGGTGTCGGGAAAGTTGGAGATGGCTGCGCCGCTGCGCTCCAACAGGCGGGACTCGATCTGCATCACCAGCACATTGCGCGACCAGTTGTGCTCGATGGCCTGGGCGGCATACCAGCGCCGGGTTTCCGGGCCGGGGAGGCGGTCCAGCAACACCAGGTTGTGACCCCAAGGCAATTGTGCAACAGCCTGCTGCACAAATTCCCCGTCCGGCCAAGCCTCGGCAAAAGCACGCATGTACTTGAGATTGCGCGGCGAAAATCCCTTCATGTCGGGAAAGGCCTGTCGTAAATCCTCGGCCAGCCGTTCGATGACCTTGGCACCCCAGCCTTGTTCCGCCTGCCGGGTTAGAATGTCGCGACCGATCTGCCAGTAAAGCAGCACCAGTTCACGGTTGACCGCGAGTGTGGCTCGCTGCTGAGCGGTCTGGATGCGGGTTTTCAGCCCGGACAACCAATCGGCGTAACCCGTGGGGGGCTCAGTCAGGCGGATGGGGTGGTCGCTCATGGTGCAAACCAAGCGTGGACAAGACTTTTTGTGATGCCAGGGGCGGGCTGAGGCTTTCTGTTCCGTCAGAGTTCTGCAGCCGTTCCAGCAGCTTCTGCATGGCCTGGCCCCGGTGGGAGCGTTGGTTTTTGATTTCCGCTGGCAGTTCGGCGGCGGTCAGGCCGCTGGCCGGGTCGAGGAACAGGGGGTCGTAGCCGAAGCCGCCTTCACCCCGCAGGGCGGGCAGGATTTCCCCGTGCCACTCGCCCTCGGCGATGATGGGCTGGGGGTCTTCTGCGTGGCGCACCAGTACCAGCAGGCTGACGAAGTGGGCACGCCGGTCAGCGTGGCCGGCCAGGGCTTCCAGCAGTTTCTCGTTGTTGCGGGCGTCGCTTTTGGGTTCGCCTGCATAGCGGGCCGACTGTACGCCCGGGGCGCCGCCCAGGGCGGCGACGCAGAGGCCGGAGTCGTCGGCCAGGGCGGGCAGACCGGTGGCCGCTGCCGCGTGCCTGGCCTTGGCCAAGGCGTTTTCGATGAAGGTGCAGTGGGGCTCTTCCGCTTCGGAAACGCCCAGCTCGCCCTGGGGAATCACTTCTATGCCCAGGGGGGCGACCAGGGCCACCAGTTCCTTCAGTTTCTTGGCGTTGTTGGAGGCGAGGACCAGCTTCTTCATGGGACTTTGTTCCCTCATGCGGCCAGGGCGCTTTCCTGGGCGGCCACCAGCTGGCGGATGCCGGCTTCGGCCAGGTCCATCAGCACGTTCATCTGTTGGCGGCTGAAGGGCTCGCCCTCGGCGGTGCCCTGGATTTCGACGATGCCGCCCTTGCCGGTCATGATCACGTTCATGTCCGTGTCGCAGCTGGAGTCTTCCGGGTAGTCCAGGTCCAGCACCGGGCTGCCCTCGAAGATGCCGACGGAGACTGCGGCGACGTGGTCCTTGAGGGGATTGGCGGCGATCTTGCCGGCAACGACCAGTTTTTCGCAGGCATCGTGCAGGGCGATCCAGGCGCCGGTGATGGAGGCGCAGCGGGTGCCCCCGTCGGCCTGCAGCACGTCGCAGTCCAGGGTGATCTGCCGTTCGCCCAGGGCGGTGAGGTCGATCACGGCGCGCAGGCTGCGGCCGATCAGGCGCTGGATTTCCTGGGTGCGGCCGGTCT
>JAJTBM010000517.1 GCA_021286885.1 Rhodocyclales bacterium | reverse complement strand
ATGTCGATCACCCAGTGGTCGGCGGCTTCGTCGTGGCGGGCGCTGATCTGGAGGGTGTTGCCGGTGGCGGCCTGGAGGCGGGCGGCGGAGTCTTGGGCGGCGCTGGCGTCGTCCAGGCTCAGGGGCAGGTCGTGGGCGAGGAGGGCGTGGAGCACGTCCGGGTCGATCCAGTCGGCCAGGCGCTGAATGATGCCTTCGGCCAGCAGGTAGGTGCGGGCGAGGCCGGCCAGGTCTTCATCGCGGATTTCGGTGGCGCCGGTGGCGGGGGTGAACACGGCGCCGTCCAGGCCGAGCTTGAGCAGGTGGGCGTCCAGCTCGGTGTCGTCCTTGATGTACATCTCGTTCTTGCCGTGCTTGATCTTGTAGAGCGGCGGCTGGGCGATGTAGATGTGGCCGCGTTCGACCAGTTCGCGCATCTGGCGGTAGAAGAAGGTGAGCAGCAGGGTGCGGATGTGAGCGCCGTCCACGTCAGCATCGGTCATGATGATGATGCGGTGGTAGCGCAGCTTTTCGGGCTTGAAGTCTTCCACGCCGATGCTGGTGCCCAGGGCGGTGATGAGGGTGGCGATCTGTTCGGAGGCGATCAGCTTGTCGAAGCGGGCGCGTTCGACGTTGAGCACCTTGCCGCGCAGGGGCAGGATGGCCTGGAATTTACGGTCGCGGCCCTGTTTGGCGGAGCCGCCGGCGGAGTCACCCTCGACGATGTAGATTTCGCACAGGGCGGGATCTTTTTCTTGGCAGTCGGCCAGCTTGCCGGGCAGGCCAACGCCGTCGAGCACGCCCTTGCGGCGGGTCATTTCGCGGGCTTTGCGGGCGGCTTCGCGGGCGCGGGCGGCTTCGACGATCTTGCCGCAGATGGTCTTGGCGTCGGCGGGGCGTTCGAGCAGGAAGTCGGCGAGCTTTTGTGCGACGACTTCTTCAACGGCGGGGCGGGCTTCGCCGGAGACCAGTTTCATTTTGGTCTGGGAGGCGAACTTGGGGTCGGGCATCTTGACCGAGAGCACGCAGGCGAGGCCTTCGCGCATGTCGTCGCCGGAGATGTCGACCTTGGCCTTCTTGGCGACTTCGTTCTCTTCGATGTACTTGTTGATGACCCGGGTCATCGCGGCGCGCAGGCCGGTGAGGTGGGTGCCACCGTCGGCCTGGGGGATGTTGTTGGTGAAGCACAGCACCTGTTCGGCGTAGCTGTCGTTCCATTGCATCGCCACTTCGACGGTGATGGGCACGCCGTTCTGGATGGATTCGCCGCTGGAGTGGAACACGGTGGGGTGGAGCACCGACTTGGCGCGGTTGATGTACTCCACAAAGCCGGATACGCCGCCCGCGAAGGCGAAGTCTTCTTCCTTGCCGGTGCGCTGGTCCACGAGGCGGATCTTGACGCCGTTGTTCAGGAAGGAAAGCTCGCGCAGGCGCTTGGCGAGGATGTCGTAGTGGTATTCGACGGTGCCGAAGATTTCTTCGTCGGCCAGGTAATGCACCCGGGTGCCGCGCTTCTGGGTTTCGCCCACGACTTGCAGGGGGCTGGTTTCGATGCCGTCGACCAGTTCGATCACGCGGTTTTGCGGAACGCCCCGGTTGAACTCCATGAAGTGCTTCTTGCCATCGCGGGAAACGGTGAGGCGCAGCCACTTGGAGAGGGCGTTCACACAGGAAACCCCCACCCCGTGCAGACCGCCGGAGACCTTGTAGGAGTTCTGGTTGAACTTGCCGCCCGCGTGGAGCACGCACATCACGATTTCGGCGGCGGAGCGCTTGGGTTCGTGCTTGTCGTCCATCTTGACGCCGACCGGGATGCCGCGGCCGTTGTCGGTGACCGAGATGGAGTTGTCGGCGTGGATGGTGATGACGATGTCGTCGCAGTGGCCGGCCAGGGCTTCGTCGATGGAGTTGTCGACCACTTCAAACACCATGTGGTGCAGGCCGGTGCCGTCGGAGGTGTCGCCGATGTACATGCCGGGCCGCTTGCGCACGGCCTCCAGCCCTTCGAGCTGCTGGATGCTGGATTCGTCGTAGTTGTCGGCGGGTTTTTGGGATTCGGACATGGTGTTCTCGGTTCTTCTGGTGCGGCAGACTGACCCCCGCCGGGGCGGGGCTTGCGCGAGGCATGGAGCGCGGCGTGAAGCTGCGTGGGCGGGGCGGCGGGCCGCCCCCGGCGCGGGCTTAGATGCGCATCGGCATCACGACGTACTTGAATTCGGTTTCGTCGGGCAGGCCAAACAGGGCGCT
>JAJTBM010000516.1 GCA_021286885.1 Rhodocyclales bacterium | reverse complement strand
TGGTCGCGTTGAACGCTTCCGTCAAAAGTACGCCTCCATCCCCCGCAAGGGCTGATCACCGGCGTGCTCCAAAAAAGGCAGCCACGGCTGCCTTTTTTGTTGCTTGTTGCCCGGTGCATGTTGCACAACCTGCCGCCACGACCCCATGCCCATGAACAGCCCCCCTCGGTTTTCCTTGCCCGCCCCCCTGGAAGGCCGGGCCCTGGCTTTGTTGCTGGCGATCTACCTGCTGGTGGGCGTCGTGGGACACCCGCCCTGGCGCGGCGATGATCTGACCTACCTGGGCCCCATCCACTGGATGATGACCCACGGCGAATGGCTGCTCCCCCAGATTGCCGGACAGCCCTTTTACGACTACCCGCCGCTCTACTACTGGACCGGTGCCCTGCTGGGCAAGGCCTTGGGCTGGGCCCTGCCGCTCCATGACGCAGCACGCCTCGCCAGCCCCCTGTTTGCAGGGCTCGCCCTCTACTGGACCGGGCTCACCGCCCGCCGCCTGTCTGGCCCCCACGTTTTTGCGCCAACCATCCTGCTCGGCATGGGCAGCCTCGGGCTGGTGGTCCACGCCCACGAAACCCAGCCCATGCTGGCGCTGCTGGCAGGATGCGCCCTCTGCTACGCCGGCCTTGCCCGAATCAACCAACATCCCTGGCCCGGCGCACTCGAAGCCGGGCTGGGGATAGGCATGGCCGGGCTGAGCGCTGGCTTGCCGGGCCTGGGGCTGACCCTGCCCATTCTGTTTCTGGCGCCGCTCATCTGTCCCATCTGCCGTCACCCTCGCACCCTTGCCGCCCTGCTGGCAGCCCTGGGGCTGGGACTAAGTCTGGTGTTCTGCTGGGTGGCCGCCTTGGGCGTGTTCTATCCAGAACAACAACTGATCTGGTGGCATCGGGAACTCCAGGACAACCTGCCCCACCTGACCCATCTGCTCCACCCCAGCAAGCTGCTTGCATTACTGGGCTGGTTTGCCTGGCCGGTCTGGCCCATTGCGGGTTGGACGGTGTGGCAACAGCGGCGCAAGCTCAACACTCCGGGCCTGCTGATTCCCCTGAGTGCGAGCGTACTCGCACTCTTTCTGGTGGCCACTACCGGCAGTGTGCGTCCGGCCAGCACCCTCCCCATCCTGCCGCCCCTGGTTTTGCTGGCGGCCTACGGGGTGGGTAGCCTGCGGCGCGGTGCTGCCAACGCCTTCGACTGGTTTGGTCTGGTCACCTTTACGGTGTTCACCCTGGTTATCTGGGCTGGCTGGAGTGCCTTGTACTTCGGCTGGCCCCCGGGTCTGGGGCGTCAGCTGCTGAAGCTTGCACCTCACTTTCCTCGCCAGCTTCAACCCGGCACTGTCGCCCTGGGGGCTGGGCTGAGCCTTGCAATCCTGATCCTGCCCAGCCTCACCCGCCGCAGCCCAGCGCGGGCCAGCACCAACTGGGCCCTGGGGGCCACCCTGCTGTGGTGCCTCGCGGTATGCCTGTGGCAACCCTGGTTTGCGCACACCAAAAACTACCAGCCCATCGCCCAGGCACTGGCCGACAAGATCACACAGGGGCCTTCCGACTGCGTGGCAGAAATAGGGTTGGGAGACACCCAAAAGGCAGGTCTAGCCTACTTTTCCGGCATCATGACGAAAGAATTCACAAAAGATTCGCGCTGTTCTCTGGTTCTGGTCTACGGAAGCGGTAGCAATACACAAATTGTTGCAGGCGGATGGGATATGATCTTAGAGCGGCGCCTGGGAGGGGGTCGCAGATCCGAGACTTTCCGACTCTATCGCCGTGACTAAAACTGCCTTTCGCCTAGACACCAGCAATACCGCGCAAACCTTGCGCACCCTTGCCGACCAACATCGCCATACCTCATTACGCGAGCTGTTTAGTGCCGACACCCGGCGCCACGAACGCTTCTCCTGTCGTCACGACCAACTGCTGCTGGACTACTCCAAGCAGCGCATCGACACCCAGGTTTTTGCCCAGCTGCTGGCACTGGCCGAAGAAGCCAAGCTCGCCGAAGGGATTAGGGCCCTGTTTGCCGGCGCCCCCCTCAACAACACCGAAGGGCGTGCCGTGCTCCACACGGCAGCCCGCCTGAGCCCTTTGACCCCCGCGGCAGCCCGCGCTGAAATCTCGGCCACCACCGAACGCCTGCAGGCGCTCGTGCGCAACATCCACGCCGGAGAACGCCTGGGCAGCACCGGACGCCCCATTCGCCATGTGGTGCATGTGGGCATTGGCGGCTC
>JAJTBM010000515.1 GCA_021286885.1 Rhodocyclales bacterium | reverse complement strand
CAGAGCGCCTTTGGGGCGGAATACGACTCCCTTTCCGATATGGTCTCGTTTGGCGCTGCACCGGCCCTGATCGTGTACGAATGGGCCCTCAAGGGGATGGGCAAGCTGGGCTGGATGGCGGCCTTCATTTACTGCGCGGGCGCAGCCCTGCGTCTGGCCCGATTCAATACCAACATCGGCATCGTCGATAAGCGCTACTTCCAGGGGCTGCCCAGCCCGGCGGCTGCCGCGCTGGTGGCGGGGCTGGTGTGGGTGATGCTCGATAATGGCATCAGCGGCGAGAGCGTGCGCTGGTATGCCTGCGCCCTCACGGTGTTTGCCGGCATCTCCATGGTTAGCAACGTGTTCTTCTACAGCGGGAAAGAAATCAACCTGCGCCGCAGTGTTCCATTCTTTGTGATCATCGCCTTCGTGGTGGGCCTGCTGCTGGTGTCCAGCTACCCGCCGGGCGTGCTGTTTGGCCTCTTCCTGTGTTACGCCTTCTCGGGCTATGTGCTGGCAATTCTCCGCTTCTTCCGCAAACCCGCCGAGGCGGCGCCGGTTGCGGACGGCGAAAAAGCTGATTTATAGTCCGCCCCGCTGCAAACCCCGCTGTGTGCGTGGGGTTGCCTGAATTTTCCAGAATTTCCGGGCGCCCAGGGCGTCCAAGGCTTACGTTGCTCCCGGCCCGTTTGGTGGCCGGGTCGTCCCTTACACAAAAATAATCCGGCAGGAGCCCATCATGACTGACCAGTTGATCATTTTCGACACGACCTTGCGCGACGGCGAGCAAAGCCCCGGCGCGTCGATGACCCGGGATGAGAAGCTGCGTATCGCCCGCCAGCTCGAGCGCATGAAGGTGGATGTGATCGAAGCCGGTTTTGCCGCCGCCTCCAATGGCGATTTCGAAGCCGTGCGCGCCGTGGCCGAGGCCATCAAGGACTCCACCATCTGCTCCCTGGCGCGGGCCAACGAGAACGACATCCGGCGTGCGGGCGAGGCCATCAGCCCCGCCAATTCGGGCCGTATCCATACCTTCATCGCCACCAGCCCCATCCACATGGAAAAGAAGCTGCGGATGAGCCCCGATCAGGTGGTGGAGCAGGCGGTCAAGGCCATTGGCTGGGCCCGTCAGTACACCGATGACGTGGAGTTTTCCGCCGAGGATGCGGGCCGTTCCGAGATTGATTTTCTGTGCCGCATCTTTGAAGAAGTGATTAACGCCGGTGCCCGCACCATCAACGTGCCGGATACCGTGGGCTACAACGTCCCCGAGCAGTTTGCCGCCACCATCCGCACCCTGATCGAGCGTGTACCCAATTCCGACAAGGTGGTTTGGTCGGTCCACTGCCACAACGATCTGGGCCTGGCCGTGGCCAACTCCCTGGCCGCCGTGCGCGCTGGCGCCCGTCAGGTGGAGTGCACCATCAATGGTCTGGGCGAACGGGCCGGCAACGCTTCCCTCGAAGAGGTGGTGATGGCCGTGCGTACCCGCCGGGATGTGTTCCAGTGCGATACCCGCATCGACACCACCCATATCGTGCCTGCCTCCAAGCTGGTGTCCGGCATCACGGGCTTCCCGGTGCAGCCCAACAAGGCGATTGTGGGTGCGAATGCGTTTGCCCACGAATCCGGCATCCATCAGGATGGCGTGCTCAAGCACCGCGAAACCTACGAAATCATGCGGGCCGAAGATGTGGGTTGGGTGGCCAACAAGCTGGTGCTGGGTAAGCACTCGGGGCGCAATGCCTTCCGTTCCCGCTTGCAGGAACTGGGCATCGTGGTCGAATCCGAAGAACAGCTCAATCACGCCTTTGCGCGCTTCAAGGAGCTGGCCGACAAGAAGCACGAGATCTTCGACGAAGACATCCAGGCCCTGATGAGCGACGACGGCCTGATCGTGCCGCCCGAGCACTATCGGCTGGTCTCCAGTGCCTTCCTGTCGGAAACCGGCGAAGTGCCGTCCGCCAAGCTCACCCTGGCGGTGGGCGGCAAGGAGTCCCGCGTTGAATCCACCGGTTCCGGCCCCGTGGATGCCGCCTTCAAGGCCATCGAAAAAACCGTGCAGAGCGGTGCCGAGCTGCTGCTGTATTCGGTGAATGCGATCACCACCGGCACCGATGCCCAGGGTGAGGTCACCGTGCGCCTCAGCAAGGAAGGCCGCGTGGTGAATGGCCAAGGCGCCGACACCGACATCATCGTCGCATCGGCCAAGGCCTACCTCAACGCCCTCAACACGCTGCACGCCAACCAGGAACGGG
>JAJTBM010000514.1 GCA_021286885.1 Rhodocyclales bacterium | reverse complement strand
GGGGGTCGTAGCCTTCGAGGGTGAAGTCTTCAAACTTGAAGGCAAACAGATCCTTGACCTCCGGATTGATGCGCAGGGTGGGCAGGGCGCGGGGCTCCCGGCTCAGCTGCAGGCGGGCCTGATCCAGGTGGTTCAGATACAGATGGGTGTCGCCGCCCGTCCAGATGAATTCGCCCGGTTCATAGCCGCACACCTGGGCCATCATCAGGGTCAGGAGCGCGTAGGAGGCGATGTTGAAGGGCACCCCGAGGAACACGTCGGCACTGCGCTGGTAGAGCTGGCAGGAGAGCTTGCCGCCCGCCACGTAAAACTGGAACAGGGCGTGGCAGGGAGGCAGGGCCATCTGGTCCACCTCGGCCGGGTTCCAGGCGGAGATGATGTGGCGCCGGGAGTCCGGGTTCTTCTTGAGGGCTTCAACCAGCTGGGCGAGCTGGTCGATGCTGCGCCCGCCGGGGGCTTCCCAGCGACGCCACTGCTTGCCGTAGACCGGCCCCAGTTCGCCGTTTTCGTCGGCCCATTCATCCCAGATCGAAACCCCGTTGTCCTTCAGGTAGCGGATGTTGGTATCCCCCTGAATGAACCACAGCAGTTCGTGGATGATGGAGCGGGTATGGAGCTTTTTGGTGGTGAGGAGCGGGAAACCGTCCGCCAGGTTGAAGCGCATCTGCCAGCCAAAGACGGACAGGGTGCCGGTGCCGGTGCGGTCGTCCTTGCGGTGGCCGTGCTCCAGCACATGGCGCATCAGATCGAGATATTGGCGCATGGGTGACCGAGCAAAACCACAATTTTAGCCCAAGCTGCCCAGGCTTGGCGTGTGCCATGGTTTTGCAAGGCAAAAGGGCACGGTGGTAATTTATGAATTTTGAGTTAAATAAGCACGGTTATGCCCTCGCCGAGCATCCGATGGTGCATTGCAATGTGTTTACATATGCTAGAGTTAACCCATTGTTGTATTGCAATTTAACAATCTTCCTGCTGTGAGGCTTGTGGTAACCCATGGGTACAGGTACAGATCTTCAAAGCGCGCATCCTCTGCTGGAGCCCCGGACGCTCGGTTCGGTGCTCAACGAGGTGGCGACCAGTGCCGCCCCACGGGCCTTGCTGGAACTGATCCGCTGGCTGGAGTCCTTCACCCCCAGCAGCCCTGTGGGTACCCAGGAGCTGGCCCGGGTGGTGATGGCCCTGCACGATGTTGCCCGGCCGCAAATTCGCCAAGCAGGCGGGCTCTACCTTTCCAATGCGTTTGGTGCCCGCAGCACCCGCTACAAAACCCTGGCTCAGGATTTCTATGCCAGCCTGGGGCAGGCCTACGATCTGGTGATGGCACGCCTCGCGACGGATGCCCAGGTGCCGGCCGATGATCCCTTGCGCCTTGAGGTCATGTTGCGCGTGGTTCAGGCTGCGGTGGGTGAAACCAAGTGGCGTGCCTTCGATTACCAAGAGCCGGCGCGCCGGGTCTGGGAGCGGGCCGTGGAGGCCTATCGCCAAGCCGATGCCATCAACTGGCTGAATGTACCGGTGGCCCTGCGCAATGCCTGGGTGCCGCGCTCCTCTGTGCATCGGGAATTTGCCCATCTGGTGGCCTTGCTCTGCGCCAGCCTCGAACATCAGCCCCCTGAGCGCATCGAGGCCATCGACAAGCTGATCTGTGAGCTCCATGGCAGCCTGCAATTGGTCAGCCAGCCCCTGGGCAATAATTGCTATTCCATCGATCTCACCGCACGTTCTCTGCCCCAGCGCGCCCTGCGTCTGCTCGATGAGGTGCCGCCGGGCATGCGCTTCTTCCGCCCGGGGGACGCCCTCACCAAGCTGGCTGAGTTGGCGCGTGGCGCTGCCGATGGTTCTTCCAATCACGCGTTTGCAGGATTGGGTGTGTCTGCCGTCCTGGGGGCCACCCGGCATCTGATGCGCCAGTGGGGCAGCCAGTCGCCCATGCGCCAGTATCGGCGCCATGAGGTGAGCGGCGCGGTGGCCCTGGCCACGGGGCTAGGGTTTATCCGTACCCTGATTTCGGGCGATGCCCAGCTACGCCCCGCTGCTGCCTGGGAGCTGCTCGACGCCAGCCGTAGCGGTTTTGGCGTGCGTTCCGGCATGTTCGATGCCGACATCTGCCGGGTAGGCGCCCTGGTGGGCGTCCATGTGGGCGAAACCGACCGTTGGGTGCTGGCGCTGGTGCGTCGGGTGCGTTGCCAGGAGCGGGGGGCCTCGGTGGTGGGGCTTCAGACCCTCAGCAATGTGCCCGTGCC
>JAJTBM010000513.1 GCA_021286885.1 Rhodocyclales bacterium | reverse complement strand
GGTTTCAATCACGGAAGCTCATTCCTGGTAGCGATACACTGCCGCCATGAAGGCATCCACATCCATGGGCACCGGGCGGGAAGTGGCATGGCTGCCGGCCGACACTTCCTGTAAGCCCAGCGCCAACTCGGGCGGGAGCAGATTGGCATTGAGCACTTCTTCGTCGTAGGGGGCCGGAGCGCCCTCGTCGAGTCGTTCACCACTTGCCATGTTCATGAAGATCACCATTTCAGCCTCCGTTTGCGATCGAACCCTGTGCTTGTCCTTAACGGCAGCTGCCCCTCAAGGTTGATGGGCACCGCCCCGGATTTGCCGGAAACACCCTACCACCGGCCTCAAGCGGGCTTTTGGACGATTTTCAAAAATCCACACCCTCCAGCCACTCAAGCAACGGGCGTGCCGCAGCTTCCCAGCTGGGTTCGAGCATCATGCCGTGGCCCATGCCCGGCACGATGAGGGGCTCCAGGCCATAGTGGCGAGCGGTCAGGCCCACCTGAGAGGGCTGGATGAGCACATCGTGCTCAGCCCCCATCACCAACATGGGCGGCGGTTGCATGCGCGACAAACGCGGCAGACCAAACAGGGACATATCCCACAAGGCCCGATGGGATTCGGGCTGACACAAATGGGCATAGCGGCGCAGGCGATCCAGCTCCACGGCCTCATGGAACATGGCCTGACGTATGGTTTCCAGACCAGGCCCATCGCTGCCCATGATGCGATTCAGATCCCCCAGCAGGTGGGGCCGGCTGAAGGCCAGCCCAAACGCCGAACTCAGCAAGCCCTGGGGCGGCACCGAAGCCATCAGCACGGCACCCGCCGCCGGGTGTTCTTCCAGATACTTCTGGACCACCATGCCGCCCATGGAATGGCCAATCAGCACTGGCGGACGCTCCAGGGAATCCACCACCTCAGCCACATCGGCCACATAATCGGCAATGGACAGGCTATCCAGGTAGCTGCGCCCCCGGCTCCGGCCATGCCCGGACAAGGAAACAGCCCGGGCATCAAAGCCACGGGCTGCGAAATAAGGCAGAAAATACTCTTCCCAGCACCAGGCTGCGGTGTAAGCACCATGGACAAAGACCAGAGGCACCGACCGTGCGGGGGTACAGGGGGGATGATGCAGGATTTCCAGATGACCCTGGCGCCAGGGCATCATGGCTGCCACTCCGGGCAGACAAGACAAGTTGCAGACATGAAGGGGGCCGTCGATGACAAACAGCCCGGGAACTTACAGCATGCTCCATATTCATCCAAGCGCGATCAGCATGCAGCCTCGCCAAAACCATCAATAGCACCAAAACCACCTACAAACACCCTTGTGACCACCGTTTATCCTGCACCTTTCCCCCGGTTCTGAAGGCCCACCGATGCTCAAATGGCTGCTCATCATGCTGATCCTGGCAACACTCTCCGGCGTCGGCCCCCGCCTGGCCCCCCGCCGCTGGCGCATCGGCCACCTGCCCGGCGACCTGCACTTTGATGTGTTCGGCAAACACATCCACATCCCCTTCACCAGCACCCTGCTGATGTTTGCGGTGGGCTGGCTGCTACTGCGCTGGCTCTGAGGCCGATGGCGCGCCCCGTACCGCAAAGGTAATGCTGTCCAGCACCTGACCGTCTGGCCCCAGCAGTTCCAACACATGGCGCCCCCCCAGCGGGCGCCAGCCCAGGCGAGCACTGTTTCCCAACACCACACCATCTAGGCGCCAAACGCAGCCAGGGGGCATGGCGCTCGCCTCCAGCCCCAGGCGGAAAGCCGGGTCATCCGCCTTGCCACTCACGTCCACCAAAGCTCCGCCCTGGGGCTGGAGGATGCGCGGCGGTGGCGCAAGCTGGAGCTTGGCAGGCTGCGGAAAGAACACCCGCTCCACTTCGGTGCCCCGCATAAACCACTCCCGCCGCGCACTTTCCAGGGGCGGCTCAAACGCCACCACTTGAGACACCACCCCCGGCGGCGGCAGAGGACGCAGCTCGGGCTGGCCCCGGTGCAGGGCGGCAAGCAGATCACGCCACACCGCCTGGGGCTGGAAGCCCACCGCCCCCCGGGGCGGCTGCACCCGCAGCACCAGGGTGTAGCGATCCGAAAAGCCCGCCAGCACCCAATCCCGCCCCTCGGCCCCCTGGCTGCGCAGCACATGGGGCAGGGGCCGCCCGTCCTCATCCTGATCCAGCAGGAGTTCGCCCAGCACAAAGCTGGTGTCGGTGCGCCACACCCGGCGCACGCCCTTATCCGCCGTTCC
>JAJTBM010000512.1 GCA_021286885.1 Rhodocyclales bacterium | reverse complement strand
CACACACCCGGACGGAGGAACAACGATTGTTGGATGGTATAAAGACGCGACAGTCTTTCGAGATTACCAACCCTTCACCACCACTCCACCCACACATTTCCAAAACGGAATTGATGGTTATCGCATTACAGCGCCTGCCCAAAGCGCAACCCTGCTCCCGGTTGATGCCCGAACTTTTGAAATCCCACGCCAAGTGAAGGGCGGCATGGGACAAAGCAACATCTGGTATGCCGACGTCCCTGAAAGCCAGACCACCGTTACCGCCGTCAGCACGCTAATCAACGGTAAGGGACTCTCGCGCAAGAAAACAAAAACGCAGGCTCCACAAAATCAGGAGAGAAAGGTGCAGATAGAAAAAAAAGCCATTCGTATTTGCAGCGACTACTTTGAAAGATTGGGCTACGCTGTAACCAGCGTTGAGACTGACAATATCGGTTGGGATCTGAATGCCACATCGGGCCGCCGCTCCCTGCGGATTGAGGTCAAAGGATTGTCTGGACAGGAGTTTTCGGTTGAACTAACCCCAAACGAATACCATGCATTTGCACAGCAAAAATCAGACTATCGTCTGGCTGTCGTGATTAACGCTTTAACATCCCCAGCATTATTTATATGTCGCTATAGCAAGGAATACGAGGCTTGGATCGTCGAAGGCTCCAACGGTCAAACCCTTGATATAAAAATCATACAGAGCGCCTCCATCACGCTCACACGATAGACTCTGGATCCTACGCCGCATCCAAAAACCGGGCAGCCTACAGTCATGCAGGACAACCCGGTCTTCAATCTCTAGACCTAGACTTCACTCACAACAAAGGCGCCAACCACTTGCGCGCTTCGTCCACGCTCATGCCGCAGCGGCTGGCCCAGTCGGCGAGTTGGTCGGGGCTGATTTTGCTGACGGCGAAGTAGTGGCTGTCCGGGTGGGCGAAGTAGAAGCCGCTCACGGCCGCTGCCGGGCTCATGGCGTAGCTTTCGGTGAGGCTCATGCCGGTGTTGGCGGGGGCGTCGAGGAGCTTGAACAGGTCGCCCTTGATGGTGTGATCCGGGCAGGCCGGGTAGCCGGGGGCGGGGCGGATGCCCCGGTAGGCTTCCTTGATCAGTTCTTCGTTGGAGAGCGACTCGGCCGGGGCGTAGGCCCAGAACTCCTTGCGCACCCGAGTATGCAGCCATTCGGCGGCGGCTTCGGCGAAGCGGTCGGCGAGGGCCTTGAGCATGATGGCGTGGTAGTCGTCGTGGGTGCGCTCGTAGGCTTCGAGGCGTTCCTCGATGCCCAGACCGGCGGTCACTGCGAAGGCGCCCACGTAGTCGGCCACGCCAGACGCCTTGCTGGCCACAAAGTCGGCCAGGCAGTAGTTGGGCTTGCCGGCGGGGCGTTCGTGCTGCTGGCGCAGGCCGTGCCAGGTGATCAGGGGCTGGCTGCGGGTTTCGTCGGCGTAGATTTCGATGTCGTCGCCCACGCTGTTGGCCGGGAACAGGCCGACCACGGCCCGGGCCTTGACCCAGGGCCGGGTATCCTGCTCGGCCACCATGCGGGCGAGCATCACTTCGGCGTCGGACTTGAGTTCGCGGGCGGTTTCGCCCACCAGATCATCGTGCAGGATGTCCGGGTAACGGCCTGCCAGATCCCAGGTCTGGAAGAAGGGGCCCCAGTCGATGAAATCCACCAGCTCGGCCAGATCAATGTCGAAGGCCTGGACGCCCAGCTGGGCCGGGACGGGGGGCACATAGGCCACATCGTGGTTCCAGCGGAAGGCATTGGCCCGGGCCGCTTCCAGCGACACCATCGGGACGCCCTTCTTGCCGGCGTGCTGGATGCGGATTTTTTCGTAGTCGGCGGCCACTTCGGCGGCGTAGCCGGCGCTCTGCTCCAGCGAGAGCAGGCTGGTGACCACGCCCACGGCGCGGGAAGCGTCGGGCACGTACACCACCGGCTTGCTGTAGTGGGGGGCGATCTTGATGGCGGTGTGGGCCCGGCTGGTGGTGGCGCCACCGATCAGCAGGGGCACGTCAAAGCCCTGGCGCTGCATTTCGGCGGCCACGTGGCTCATTTCTTCAAGGGACGGGGTGATCAGGCCCGACAGGCCGATGGCCTGGGCGCCGTGTTCGCGGGCGGCCGACAGGATCTTGTCGCAGGGCACCATCACGCCCAGATCCACCACGTCGTAGCCGTTGCAGCCCAGCACCACGCCGACGATGTTCTTGCCGATGTCGTGCACGTCGCCCTTCACCGTGGCGATCACGATC
>JAJTBM010000032.1 GCA_021286885.1 Rhodocyclales bacterium | reverse complement strand
GACATCGTGTTTCTCCTGGGCTCAGCCGATCATCTCGGAGTTGGCGGCGCCCGGCGGCACCATGGGGTACACAAACTCTTGCGGATCAATGGTGGCGTGGATCAGGCAGGGGCCCGGGGTGTTGAGGGCCTCGGCCAGGGCGGCACGGGGGTTGGGGGCCAGATCCAGATCCACGGCGCGCATCCCGAAGCCTTCGGCAATGCGCAGGAAGTCCACGCCCTTCTGGTAGCGGGAAGCCATGATGCGCTTGCCGTAGAACATGCTCTGCTGCTGGTGCACCAGGCCCAGGGACTGGTTGTTCATCAGCACGATCTTGACGTTCACGCCTTCCTGGGCGGCGGTGGCCATTTCCTGAATGTTCATCTGCAGGCTGCCGTCGCCGGAGAAGCACACCACGGTGCGGTCGGGGGCGGCCAGGGCGGCGCCGATGGCGGCCGGGAAACCGAAGCCCATGGTGCCCAGACCACCGGAGTTGAGCCACTGGCGCGAACGGCGGAAGGGATAGGCCTGGGCCACCCACATCTGGTGCTGGCCCACATCGCTGGTGATGATGGCGTTGTCGTCCAGGCAGTTGGCCACGGCCTGAATCAGGCCATACGGCGCACGCGGGTTGTCCAGCCCGGGCATGGCCAGGGGGAAGCGGCTCTTGAGGCTTTCCACGTGGGAGAGCCAGCGCTTGCGCAGCTTGGGCTTGACCCGGGGCAGCAGCTCGGTGAGCACCTGCCCCACATCGCCGGCAATGGCCACGTGGGCGGTCTTGATCTTGTGCAGCTCGGAGGGGTCGATGTCGATGTGGATGATCTTGGCGTTGGGGCAGAACTCGGAAGCCTTGCCAATCGCCCGGTCATCAAAGCGGGCGCCCACGCAGATCAGCAGGTCGGCCTCTTCGAGCGCGTAGTTGGTGTACCGGGCCCCGTGCATCCCCAGCATGCCCAGGGACAGCGGGTGGTCCATGGGCATGGCGCCCAGGGCCATGAGCGTCATGGTGGTGGGCAGGGAGGCCTGCTCGGCCAGGGTGACGGCCATGTGGGCTGCGCCGGAGTGGATCACGCCACCGCCCAGGTAGAGCACGGGCTGCTCGGCGGCCTCGATCATGCGGGCGGCTTCTTCGATCAGGGCCAGATCAATGGTCGGGGCGGGGTCGGGGGTGACGACTTCGGGGAACGCCTCGAAGCTCACCAGCTGGTTTTGGACATCCTTGGGCACATCGACCAGCACCGGGCCGGGCCGGTCGGACATGGCGATGCGGAAGGCGGCCGGGATCACGTCCAGCAGTTCCTTGGCCGAACGGACCAGGAAGTTGTGCTTGGTGATGGGGATGGTCATCCCGTAGATGTCCACTTCCTGGAAGGCATCGGTGCCGATCATGGAAAGGGGCACCTGGCCGGTCAGGGCGATCATGGGAATCGAATCAAGACGGGCGTCGGCAATGGCAGTGACCAGGTTGGTGGCGCCCGGGCCGCTGGAGGCCAGACACACTTCCGGCTGGCCCGACACGCGGGACATGCCCTGGGCAATGAAACCGGCCCCCTGCTCGTGGCGGCACAGCACGTGGTGGATGTGTTCGCTGCGGGTCAGGGCGTCATACATGGGCAGGGCTGCACCGCCGGGCACGCCGGCGATGGTGCGGATTCCTTGCCGTTCGAGCAGCTTGACGATCAGGTCTGCTCCAGTCATTTGCATCATCGAGATTCTCCTAGTGGCTTCGGAGCCGAGTCGCTCTGTCCGGGCCGGGGTACTTCAGAAAGACAAAACCCCCGCCGGTTGTGCGCCGGCGGGGGTTTTTGAAACTTCTTGCGTACTACCTGGGGTCCCCTTACGACGCGTGCGCACCTACGCCTACTACGCGTACTACTACAGCTACGACGGGCAGGTTTAGGGCGAGGTGGGCCATGGGACGCAGGCAAGTCATATATAAGAGTATGGGGCGATTATTCGCACAAACCGGAAAAAACACAAGCCTTAATTTGCGGCATTACGGCGGATTTCGCCAAGCGTACGCCAAATCTGGGCTGAAAGCGGGGTAAACCCTCATTCAGCGACCGGCATGCTGAACATCGCCCCATCATACATCGCCGTCCCGCAACTTGCGACGCAGAATCTTGCCCACGTTGCTCTTGGGCAACTCGGTGCGAAACTCCACCAGGCGGGGCACCTTGTAGCCGGTCAGGTTCTGGCGGCAATGGGCGATGAGGGCCGCCTCAGTGAGGGCCGGATCTTTACGTACCACAAAAATCTTCACCGCCTCGCCCGAATGGGCGTCCGGCACTCCCAGGGCGGCCACTTCCAGCACGCCCGGGTGGCTCGCCACCACGTCTTCGATTTCGTTGGGATACACATTGAAGCCCGAGACCAGGATCATGTCCTTCTTGCGATCCACGATGCGCAAAAAGCCCTGGGCATCCATGGTGGCCACATCGCCGGTGCGCAAATAGCCATCGTGGGTAAACACCCGGGCAGTCTCTTCGGGGCGGCCATAATAGCCCTGCATCACTTGGGGCCCGCGCACGCACAGCTCGCCCCGCTCCCCCAGGGGCACCGGGTGGCCTTCGTCATCCCGCAGACTCACATGGGTGGAGGGTATCGGGAGCCCAATGGCGTGGTTGAAGGCGGGCAGATCCAGGGGATTGATGCACACCGCCGGAGAGGTTTCGGTAAGGCCGTAGGCTTCCGACAGGGTGACGTCAGTCACCGCCTTCCAGCGCTCGGCCACCGCCTGCTGAACCGACATACCGCCCCCCAGGGCCACCTTGAGGGTGGAGAAATCCAGCGCCGCAAAGCCCGGCTGATTGAGCAGCGCGTTGAACAGGGTATTCACCCCGGTGATCACGGTGAAGGGGTATTTGGCCAGCGCCTTCACAAACCCGGGTAAGTCCCGGGGATTGGTGATCAGCACGTTATGGGCGCCGATCTTGAAGAAGGTGAGGCAGTTCGCGGTGAGCGAAAAGATGTGATAGAGCGGCAGCGCTGTGATGATCAGCTCCACCCGCTCCTGCACGTAAGGCGCAATCCAGGCGTGGGCCTGTTGCAGATTGGCGATGATATTGCCGTGGCTCAGCATGGCCCCCTTGGCCACGCCCGTGGTACCGCCGGTGTATTGCAGATAGGCCAGGTCGTCCTGATCCAGCTGGGGCGGGGTAAACGGCAGATGGCGCCCCCGGCGCAGGGCACGCATGAAGGGGATCGCGTCCGGCAGCTTCCAGGCGGGCACCAGCTTGCGCACGTGGCGCAGCACGGTGTTCACCAGCACCGACTTGGGAAAACCCAGCATATCCCCCAGCCCGGTGACCACCACATGCCGCACCGCCGTATTCGGGCGCACGGTTTCAAAGGTGGCGGCAAAATTCTCGACGATGACGATGGTTTCGCAGCCCGCATCCCGCAGCTGGTGCTCCAGCTCCCGGGCGGTGTAGAGGGGATTCACATTCACCACCGTGCAGCCGGCCAGCAAGACCCCAAACATGGCCACCGGGTACTGAAGGCAGTTGGGCATCATCAGCGCCACCCGGGCACCGTGGGGGAGCTTCAGATCCTGCTGGAGGAAGGCGGCAAAGGCATGGGCAGCATCACTCACCTCGCTGTAACTGAGGGTGCGCCCCATGCAGGTGTAGGCGGGTAAGGCGGCGTAACGCAGGGCGCTCTGGTTGAACAGATCGGCCAGGGAGCCGAACTGGCCCACGTCGATGTCGGCGGGCACGCCGGGGGGATAGCTTTGCAGCCAGATCCTGTCATTCATTTCATGTTCTCCATCACAGGATGCGCAGCTTGGTCGGCGACAGGCAAGGTCGCCAACCCGGGCACCCGGACCGATGAAGCAACATCGGCAGATCCGGCCTTTTCTGGATATGCAAACGCAAACTCGAACTCAAACTCGAACGCACGCGCCCCGTACATACGGGGCCGATGCTGGCTCAGGCTTGGCACATCCCAGGCACGCCTGCAAAAAGGCGTGGACCTGCGGGGTACCACGCCCTTCCCCCAGGCGCGGTACCCGGACAGAAACAGGCGGTCAGACCACCGGCTCGTCTTCGGCGGGCCAGTTACGGATGTAGTTTTTGAGCATCCGGTTTTCAAAGCTCTGCTCTTCGAGCACGGCCTTGGCCACATCGTGGAAAGACACCACGCCCATCAGGGTGGCGCCATCCATCACCGGAAGATAACGCTGGTGGTGCTCGACCATCTGGCGGCGCAGTTCGTCCATTTCCATGTTGACCCCAGCCACGATGGGTTCCTGGATCATCGCATCGGCCACCGACAGCCCCTGCCAGTCGGCGCCGGCCTTCTGGATGGCGACCGCTTCGGACAGCAGCACCTCCGGAGAGATGGTGAACAGGACCTTGCCCTTGATTGCGAGGATTTCACTTACCAGCATTTGATTTCCCTTTAGCTTTGCCCGAAGGCTTTGCAACGCTGTTATATATAAAAATTCTGATGGGGATGGTATTCGATTGGAAGCGTGGCGAGAAGCCCGACGTCCGGCAACAAGGGAATACCCTGACCATTGGCCGCAGATCAGTTGATTTCGCGCAACTCCCCGCTCGCCAGAATCAGGGCACAGCGCACTGGCCGACCAGGCCACAGGCCGGCGATCCCACTCCGGTAGCGGGCAAGCTGGGTGCGGTAATCGTCCATCAGCGCCGCATCGGGGGTGCCTGTTTTATAGTCCAGCACCCACAGGGTTTCCCCGTCGTCCACCAGCCGATCCACCCGGCCTACCCGACCAAAGCGATCCACAAACTCCATCTCGTTCAGGGCCCAGGCGTAGCGGGCCGGATCGAAGAAGACTGCCAGTTCTTCCCGAGCCAGCAGCCGGCGAGCCAGCTCCAGGGGCTGGGCGGGCAGGCCGGTGGTGGGCAAGCCCTCGGTGAGGGCCTCCAGGCATTGGTGGAAATCGGTACCAAACAAGGCGCCCAGATTCTCGTCCGCCGGGGTTTCGTCCCGGAAGCTGCCGATGGGCACCGCCGGCGGCAGGGCTTCGGGCAGCGCCGGGGCCGGGCCTACGGCCGCGTCCAGTTGCTGGGGCGGCAGACCGTAGGTGCCATCCTGGGCGCCCAGGCGCTCCAGGGCTGCGGCAATCCGCTCCCAGGGGTTGGGATCGGTGCCGCCCCGGCTGGGCTGGATGCCGCTCGCCAGAAAGTATTGGCTGGCCCGGGTAATGGCCACGTAGAGCAGATTCAGATCTTCCCGCACCCGGGCGGCTTCCTCGGCGGCGAACATGGCCTCCCGGCGGCTGCCCTGCTCGTCCTTGCGGGTCACCATCGAGAAATGGCGCGGGCGGGCCTCCCCCGGCGGCCAATCGAGCAGCACGCAGTCGCTGTCCCGCCGCTGGCGGCCATTGCGGGCGTCGATGAGCCACACGATGGGCGCTTCCAGCCCCTTGGCCCCGTGGATGGTCATGATGCGCACCCGGCCTGCGGCTTCCCCGTCGGCCAGGATCACCCCTTCGTCGGGCGCTTCCTCGTCCCCGGCCCGGGCCAGCCGCCCCAGCTCGTCGATGAAACGCGGCAAACTGGGGTAGCGCCCCGCATCCACCTGAAGCGAAAGGGCAATGAACGCCTCCAGATTGGCCCGCACCGAGGCCTCCATGGCCTCCGGCACCACGGCCCGGTAGCGGGCGATCAGCTCGCCCTCGTGGAACACCTTGTCGAGCAGATCATGCACCGGCAGGAAGTTCGCCAGCCCCTGCCAGCGGGCCAGCAAACGGGCCGCCCGCTGGAGCGGGGTTTCCGGGGCGAGGAGTTCATCCAGGCTCGCGGCCCCCTGCCCGGCCTCGGCCTGGAGCCGGGCCCACCAGCGGGGCTCCTCCCGCCCCGCCAGCACCAGCAAATCCCCATCCGAGATCCCAAACAGCGGGGTACGCAGGGCATGGACCAGGGCCAGATCATCGGCGGGGCTCGCCAGCCAGCGCAGCAGGGCGGCCAGATCGGCGGCCTCCAGGGTGCGTAGCAGCCCGCCCCGGCTCACGCTCAGATAGGGGATGCCCGCATCGCGCAGGGCCCGCTCGTACTCGGGGAGAATGGTGCGGCGGCGGGTCAGGATCAGCACATCGCCCCAATGGGCGGGGCGCGTGCCTTTCTCTCCCTGCACTGCCCAATGGCCCACGATTGCTTGCAAGCGCTCGGCCAGGAGCCGGGCTTCCGCCTGACGGCGCAGGTCTTCGGCTAGGCTGGGAGCGCAGTGCAAGGGATCGCGCAGCCCCCCCTCGCCACCCTCGCCCGCCGCCGCCTCGGCCCCGGCAGGCGCCTCAACACTCACCAGGGGCAGCAGCTCCACCCGGCCAGGCAAAGTGGAACGCACCGCCGTCTGGGGGCGAAAGCCCAGAAAATCCGGTTCGTGGCTGAACAGGGCGTTCACCACCTCCACCAGGGCCGGAGCATTGCGGAAGGTGCGGTCGTTTTCGATGCGCACGGCGCCAAACTGATCCTGCAGCCAGCCCGAGGCGTGGGTGAAGATCCGGTAATCGGCGCGCCGGAAGCGGTAGATGGATTGCTTCGGGTCGCCCACCAGAAACACCCGGGGCGGGCTCCCGTCGGCCCCGTACGCCTCCAGCCAGGCGAGCAGGATGCGCCACTGGAGCGGGTTGGTATCCTGAAACTCATCCAGCAGGATGTGACGATAGCGGGCATCCAGCCGGGCCTGCAGGAAGGGCGCCACCTCCGGGTCAGCCAGAAGCCGGTCGGCGTGCCATTCCAGGTCGGTGAAATCCATCTGGCGGCTGTCTTTCTTGCTCGCCTCCAGCTGGGCCAGCAGGCCGCAGGCGGCGGTAAACACCTCCCGATTCAGGGCCAGAATGCGGGTTTCGAGCAGGGTTTCGCCCACCCGCACCAGATCTTCGGCAATCTGCTGACGCAGGCTCAGGTAGAGGCCTTCCTCCCCTTGCAGGCGCTTGGCCTGGGCGGCGCTGGGCTTGATGGCGCAGGGGCTGCCCGCCTGGGTCAGGAACACCCCGCGCAGGGCGGCGTAACACTCATGCAGATCGGCCACCCCGGCCATTTTGGCCGTTTTGGCCATCTCCAGGGCGGCGCGCAGCTGGATGGCCTTGTTCTGGTCGGTGGCGGTATTCAGGGCCAGCAACCGGGCCACAGTTTCCAGATTGGCCGTAAGGCCGGGTTGGGCAAAGAAATCGGCGATGGGATCCTGGCCCGGCAGCACGCCCAAATCGGCCTCCAGACGGGCCAAGGCTTCGTCCAGCCCGGCGCTGCCATCATCCAGAAAGGCATGCCACTCGGCGCGCCGCTCCACAAAGGCATGGAGCAGGCTGCGGGTGCGCAGTTGGCCAATCTGGCTGAACAGGCTCACCAGGGCCCGGGCCTCGGGGGCCTCGGGGCTTTTGCCGCAGTGGCGTGCAAAGCGTTCCCAGGCCTCTTCCAGCAGGGGCCCAGCGGCCTCGGTGAGGCGAAAGCCGGCCATGCCGGTGGATAAAGGCGCGCCCCCCATCAGCCGGGCAAACCAGCCGTGGAAGGTGGTGATGGTGATGGGCGGTTCGGCCTCGAACAAGGCTTCAAGCAGGCCCCGGGCGCGGGGTAGCTGACGGGCCGCCTCGGCGTCCGCCAAGCCCCGGTCGGTCAGGAAGCGGAGGGCTTCGGGCTCGGGCAGCACCGCCAGCTGGCGCAGCCACAGGCGCAGGCGTTCTTCAATTTCCCGGGCGGCCTTGCGGGTGTAGGTAATCGCCAGGATTTCGCCGGGCCGGGCGCCGGCCAGCAACAGGCGCAGGAGGCGCGACACCAGCAGCCAGGTCTTGCCGCTGCCGGCACAGGCTTCCACCACAACGCTCAGGGCGGGGTCCAGCGCACGCTGGATGGGGGCTTCACTCATGGGCGTTTCCTGCTCAGGGGTGCTGGCCAGGAGTGCTGGCCTGATAATCCTTGCGACACAGGCCGCGCATCTCGCACCAGTCGCAGGCGACCCCATGGGCCGGCAGGGGTGCGCCCTGGCGCAGGGCGGCAAAGGTGTTGATGAGGCGCGCTTCCTGCTGGCGGGCACCGTCTTCGGGTTGATCCTGCACCACCGCCTGCACCCGGGGCTCGTCCAGGGCCACATAGGCGGCCTGGGCCACCTGGGCGCCGCGCAGCAGGGTGTACACGGCCAGCTGCACGTCGTCCGGGTCGGCCACCTTGTCTCTGAGGCGGGCCAGGGTCTGGGATTTGTAGTCGAGCACCGCGAGGCGGCCTTCGGGGCCCTGATCCACCCGATCCAGACGCCCTTCGAGGCTCAGCACGCCCCCATCCGGGAGGCGGTACTCCTGGGTGATCCAGACTTCCGCCCGGGCAAAGTACCAACCTTCCTTTTCCCGCGCCCGCTGCCAGTCCAGATAGGCCGGCAGGCGCGCCAGCCAGCGCACCGCCCAGGCCTGCTCCAGAAAGTTGCGGCCTATGGCCGGGCCGAACAGGGCCTGGCTTTCTTCTTCGAGGGCGGCCAGCAGCTCCGCCTGGGGCCGGTCGCCCAACCGGGGGTAGCGCTGGTGGAAACGTTGCAGGATGGTGTGAACCATCTGCCCGTAGTCGGATTTTTCGAGGGCCTCGCTGACCTCATCCTCGGCCCCCAGGCCCAACACGTACCGGGCGAAATACTGATACGGGCACGCCATCAGGCTCGCCAGCCCACTGGCCGAGATGCGCACCGGCACCTGCTCCGGGCGCAAGCTGGGCGCCGGGCGAGGCTGGGGCTGGCGGGGCGGCAGGGGCTCAGCCCACACCGGTACCGGGCGGCGCAAATCATCACCAAACGCTTGTTCATGGACGAGGGAGAGCAGATCCATGGCCGGGCTCGGAAGGATCACCTCGCCGGCGCGCAGATGCTGCCAGCTCACCATCACCCGTTCGGACATGGAAATCAGGCAGGCCAGATCATCCTGCAGCCGGGCCCGGGCCTCGGCCTGACCGGGCAACCCCAGCTCGGCCCGCACCGCCTCGTGGGCAAAGATGGGGCGCGGGGTTTCGGCGGCCAGGTTGTCCACGTCGGCGCCGATGATGAGGGCGCCATCAAAGCGGCGCAGGCGGGTGGCGGCCAAGTGGGTCATGATGACCGGGCTATCCACGTTGCGGGGGCGGAACATGGCTGCGTCCAGTTCCCGATCCAGCCAGATGCGCCACTCGCCAAAGCCGATGGGCGCAGTTTCGGCCCCCAGCTCGGCGCAGCGGGTTTCCAGCCATTCGAGCAGGGCCTTGCCGGCCCCATCTGCTTCGAGCAGGGGCTGGCTGCCCAGGGCGCCCAGACTGGCGCGCAGGCGCTGGAGCCAGCCCGCCGGCGGCGCCGGATAACGGGGCAAGGAATTGCGGCCCGAGAGCAGCACATCCACCAACGCGCAGGCGGCGGGATTCTCCCGGGCCCGCTCGGCCAGTTCGTCCAGGCCGGCCACCAGATTGTGGCGGGCATACAGGGCGGCCAGGGCCTCAAGCCCTTCGGCTTTCAGGGCCGGATCAAGGGCCGGGGCCACAAAGGGGGATTTGAGCAGATCCAGCACGTCCCGGTGATAGCCATCCGAACCGAGCACGCCCAGCCAGGCATGGATCAGGGCGGCCACCCGGGTGGTGGAGAGTTTCCAGCCGGTTTCGTCTTCGACCAGCACACCGTCCCGCTCCAGCAGGGCCCGGGCCCGGCGCGAGGCGACCCGGTCGGCGGCCACCAGCACGATGCGGCGGCGCCCTTCTCCCAGCCAGCGGCGCACCTGGAGCGCCACGGCACGGGCTTCCTGCTCCAGGCTCTGGGCGGCAAGCAGGCTGAAGCGCTCGCTCAGGCGGGCTTCGGGGCGCACCTGGGCGGCCCGCTCCAGCAGGCTTTCGCCCTCCCCGTCCACCGGCCAGGCCGCCCGGAACAGGCCACCCAAGGCGTCTTCTGCCAGGCGCCGGTCGGGCACGAACACCGTCACCGGCACCTGCTCGGCGCAGACTTCATACACCTGCCGCTCGAACGCCCCCAGACGCCCTTCGGCCACGCCATAGAGGGGCGTATCCAGGGATGCGGCCCAGGCCCGGGCCGCCAGCAGCCGAGCCGCCGCCCGGGAGGGGGTGCCTTCGGCATCGGCGCGCCACAGGGTATGCACCAGCCGGGCCTCGAAGCGCAGGGGCTCCTCGGCCTTGAGGGCGTAGGCGGCCTCCAGCCGGGCCTGGAAGTCTTCCAGATTCTCGGGCAGGCCAACCCCGTGCAGGGTCAGTTCATCAAACAAGGAAATCAGTTCGGCGCAGACATCCCAGAGGGCGCCTTCCTCCACCCAGCGATGGGCCCGCAGGGCCTGGTAGAGGGCGTAAAGGCGCCGGGAGTCCGGCAAATGGGGCTGGCGTTCCAACCAGGGGGCAATCGCAGCCGGCATGGTCTGGATGCGCGGCAGGATGAGGGGCCCACCCGCCCGGGCTGCCATGGCGGCACGCAAGTCAGCGGCCAGCAGCAAATTGGGCAGGATCAGGCGGGTGGAGGCCCGCTTCAAAGGGTCTGGCTCCGCCTCCAGCAGGTGGCGGGCGCAGGCGGCGAGGAAATCCCCGCCGGGCGGCAGGGCGATGATGCGAAGTGCAGCGCCCTGGGCCATGGGGTGAGCGCCTTAGCGTTCCAGGTACTGGAGCTTGTCGGCCACGCCGCGCCATTCGTCGGCATCGGCCAGGGGCTCCTTGCGCTCGACGATGGGGGTCCAGACGGCAGCCAGCTCGCGGTTCAGCTCGATGTAGTTTTCCTGGCCGGCGGGCACGTCGTCTTCGGCGTAGATGGCCTCAGCGGGGCATTCGGCGACGCACAGGGTGCAGTCGATGCACTCTTCGGGGTCGATCACGAGGAAGTTCGGCCCCTCGCGGAAGCAGTCCACCGGGCACACGTCGACGCAGTCGGTGTACTTGCAGCGGATGCAGTTTTCGGTCACAACATAGGCCATGAGGGTGCTCCTGTTAACACATGACGTGGACAGGGTCAAAACCGCCCTGTCCGGCATTGGTAGAGGGGCGCAAATATACCCGATTCGCGGGTTTTCCGGGGAGGCCAGACACCCGAAAATCCCGCAATCCGGGAAGGGATTCCATATCCCTGCAAGAAAACTGCTTTTCTTGCAGAGCAATATTCGCTAGCATCCAACAGACCCCAAGCCTCAGGGGACGTCTCCCGGCGATGCCGGTCTCCCCGACGGTGATCTGTTTTTTGATCCGTTTTCTTTATTTCCCCCTGAATGAGAGGAATCATGAGTTCTCAACACATCCTGCATGTCTCCGACGCCAGCTTCGAAGCCGATGTCCTGAAGGCCGACGGCCCCGTCCTGCTGGACTTCTGGGCTGAATGGTGCGGCCCCTGCAAGATGATCGCCCCGATCCTCGACCAGGCCGCCCAGGAATACGAAGGCCGTCTGACCGTTGCCAAGCTGAACATCGACGAAAACCCCGACACCCCCGCCAAGTTCGGCGTGCGCGGCATCCCCACCCTGATGCTGTTCAACAACGGTGAAGTGGTTGCCACCAAGGTGGGCGCCCTGGCCAAGAGCCAGCTGCAATCCTTCATTGACAGCAACATCTGAGCAAGCTACATTTGCCTGACTAGCTGAAACGGCGCCACAGCAGGGCTGTCCCCACCGGACCGCCCGGCGCCGTAAGCGCAGCAGCCGCCCTCCTGGTCGCTGCTGCACAGCGGTTTTGTACCGCCGCCAGATTTCCTGGCCTCCTTTCCGTACTTCTCGCGTACTTTCCGTACCTCCTTCCTACTTCTCCCCTCCCGCTGCCAGCCATGCAACTCTCGGAGCTCAAGTCTCTCCACGTCGGCCAATTGCTCGAAATGGCCATTGCCAATGAAATCGAAGGTGCAAACCGTCTGCGCAAGCAGGAACTGGTCTTTGCACTCCTGAAGAACCGCGCCAAAAAAGGCGAGCCCATCTACGGCGATGGCGTGATGGAAGTGCTGCCCGACGGTTTCGGCTTCCTGCGCTCCCCGGACACCTCTTACCTGGCTGGCACCGACGATATCTACGTGTCCCCGAGCCAGATTCGGCGCTTCAACCTGCACACCGGTGACACCGTCGAGGGCGAGATCCGCACCCCCAAGGAAGGCGAGCGCTACTTCGCGCTGGTGAAGGTGGACAAGGTCAACTTCGAACCGCCCGAAGCCTCCAAGCACAAGATTCTGTTTGAAAACCTCACCCCCCTGCACCCCAACCAGTGCCTCAAGCTGGAGCGGGACATCCGGGGCGAGGAAAACATCACCTCGCGGGTGATCGACATGATCTCCCCCATCGGCAAGGGCCAGCGCGGCCTGCTGGTGGCACCGCCCAAGAGCGGCAAGACGGTGATGCTGCAACACATCGCCCACTCCATCACCTCCAACCACCCCGACGTGGTGGTGATCGTGCTGCTGATCGACGAGCGCCCCGAAGAAGTGACCGAAATGCAGCGCTCGGTAAAGGGTGAAGTGGTGGCCTCCACCTTCGACGAACCCGCGATTCGCCACGTCCAGGTGGCCGAAATGGTCATCGAGAAGGCCAAGCGCCTGGTGGAGCACAAGCGCGACGTGGTGATCCTGCTAGACTCCCTGACCCGTCTGGCCCGCGCCTACAACACCGTGGTACCCGCCTCCGGCAAGGTGCTGACCGGTGGTGTGGATGCCAACGCCCTGCAAAAGCCCAAGCGCTTCTTCGGCGCCGCCCGGAATGTGGAAGAAGGCGGCTCCCTGACCATCATCGCCACGGCCCTGATCGACACCGGCAGCCGGATGGATGATGTGATCTACGAAGAATTCAAGGGCACCGGCAACATGGAAATCCACCTGGATCGCCGGATGGCCGAAAAGCGCGTGTATCCCGCCATCAACGTGAACCGTTCCGGCACCCGGCGCGAAGAGCTGCTGCTCAAGTCGGACGTGCTGCAAAAGGTGTGGGTGCTGCGCAAGCTGCTCTACGGCATGGACGACATCGAAGCGATGGAATTCCTGCTCGACAAGATCAAGGGCACCAAGGGCAACAACGAATTCTTTGATGCCATGCGGCGCGGCTGATGATCTAACTCAGATCACCCCCTGCCCCATCTCAAATGCCACCCGCAGCCTACTGCAGGTGGCATTTGTGCTTTATGGCCCCGACCAGCCAAGGACAGGGGCCATGCGTCTGCCAGAATCATCAAAAACCAGTAGCAAAGCGCCGCTTCCGCCATTACAATGCGCCCCTTGTTCGCGGACGTGGCGAAATTGGTAGACGCACCAGATTTAGGTTCTGGCGCCCTAGGCGTGGGGGTTCGAGTCCCTTCGTCCGCACCATGAACACACAACGGCCCGCCCAGGTAAACGCCTGGGCGGGCCGTTGGCTTTTAAGCTTTGGAGGCGGCGGTGCCTGCGGGAACTCAGCGGCTCAAAGCTGCACCCAGGGCAGCCGCCAGATCGGTGCTCGGGCGGCCAATCAGGGTACTGAGCTGGTGGCCGTCATCGAACAAGCCGCCCCGGGAGGCGCCTTCATCCGATTCGGCCAGCAGCGCGGCCAGACCTTCGGGCAAGCCGGCGCCCAGCAGCACCCCCTTGAACTCCGCCGGGGGCAGATCCTGGTACTTGACCGGGGTACCGCTCGCCTGGGTAATCGCCGCAGCCAGCTCGGTCAGGGTATAAGACGCATCCCCCGCCAGTTCGTAGACGCGCCCGGCCTGGTTATCGGCCAGCAGCACGGCAGCGGCGGCGGCAGCGTAATCGGCCCGGGTGGCGGAGGCGATGCGCCCCTCCCCTGCGCTCCCCAGCAGCGCACCGTACTGGAGCGCAGTGGGGACGCTGGCCAGATAGTTTTCGGTGTACCACCCGTTACGCAGGATCACCGCCGGCAGGCCGGACGCCTGGATCAGCTGTTCGGTGGCCAGATGCTCGGCGGCCAAGGGCAAGGGACTGGTATCAGCGTGCAAAATGCTGGTGTAGGCCAGGAGCTGGACGCCAGCCGCCTGGGCCGCTTCGATCACTGCCTGATGCTGGGCAGTACGCTTGCCCACTTCACTCGAAGAAATCAGCAGCAGCTTGCTGGCGCCGGCAAAGGCGGTGCGCAGGGTTTCCGGGCGTTCGTAATCCGCCTCCCGCACCTCCACGCCCCGGGCTGCCAGGGCCGCAGCCTTGGCGGGGGTGCGCACCGCCGCCACGATCTGGCTGGCAGGCACGGACTTGAGCAGGGTGTCGATGACGAGGGAACCCAGTTGGCCATTGGCCCCGGTAATGACGATCATGATTCAGCGTCCTTTTGTGTTTGGTGTTGAGTGGCTTGCGGCGAAACAAGCCTTGGGAGAAAAAGTCCGCTGCGCAGCGAATCAGTGCTGGTACGATACGCCCCACGCTAACTTTTTGTAAGTACGCACAAAAAGGTAAGTACCCATGAATGCCTCCAACCACCAAAATCTGGGCTTGCCCAGTCTGTCGGCCCGCATCGAGCGGGGCGACGTGTTCAGCACCGACTGCCCTTCCCGGGAAATCCTGACCCACCTCACCAGCCGCTGGGCGGTGCTGCTCCTGGCGACCCTGCTCAATGGCACCCACCGCTTCAGCGAACTGCGCCGCAAGGTGGGCGGGATCAGCGAAAAAATGCTCGCCCAGACCCTGCAAACCCTGGAGCACGACGGCTTCGTGGAGCGCATTTCCTACCCGGTGGTGCCACCCCATGTGGAGTACCGACTCACCCCCCTGGGGGTGGAGGCCGGGCGCCAGGTGGAAAGCCTGGTGGGCTGGATCGAAACCCGGCTCCCGAGCATCCTCGCCGCCCGCCCCAACCGCAGCGCCCCCTGAATTTCTGCTGAACGCTCCCGGAACCTGGAACCTGCCCATGCGCACCGCCCTCGCCTCCCTGCCCCGCAGCGTCTGGCTGCTGGGGCTGGTCAGCTTCTTCAACGATACCGCCGGGGAGTTGATCTACCCCATCCTGCCCCTGTATCTGGCTTCCGTGCTGATGGCGGGGCCCCGGGTGCTGGGCCTGATCGAAGGGATCGCCGAAGCCACCGGCAGCCTGCTCAAGCTGGCCTCGGGCATCGGGGCAGACCGGATGCGGCGCAGCAAGCCCTGGATCGTGGCGGGCTACGCAGTGGCGGGGCTCTCGCGCCCCTTGCTGGCCCTGGCCGCCAGCTGGCCGGTGGTGCTGGTGCTGCGCTTTGCCGACCGGATC
>JAJTBM010000511.1 GCA_021286885.1 Rhodocyclales bacterium | reverse complement strand
TGGAGCGGATGAGCATCGACCGGGCCGGTGGGGCTGCCGGTGTTCTTCTCGCTGGTCCGGGTGGGGGCCACCCAGGGCAGGATGCGGGCAGGACGCTGATCTTCCAGGCCCGCCAGATCACCCCCCGGTTGCAGCAGCTGGTCCAGCGGCAGCACATTGAGCCACAGGCGCTGCCCCAGGCTGGGCTGGACGCCCGCCTCCAGCTGGGGCTCCAGCAAGGTGGTGAGGGGCCCGCCGCCGCGCATCGACACCCGATGCCCCACGCCACCCGAAGGCGCGTTTTGCTGGAGGCAATACAACGCCTGGGCCGCACAGCAGGGGCACAGGCCGTTGATGGTGTCTGGCTTGTTGAAGTGCAGATTGGAATTGGAGCCCTGATCGATGAGCAGATCCCGGATGTCCTTGAGGCCGAAATCATCCCCCGGCGCCAGATCCTGCATGAAGCGGGGGCCGTCACCGGCCAGCTCGAAGAATTCCGCCCACGGGGCCAGCCGGGCCTGCAGCTGGGCCTTATCGGGCGGAATGAACCACATATCCTGCCAGTCTTCTTCGTGCTCCAGCTGAAAGGCCAGCTGGAGCACCCCCAGCATCCACTGGTACATCGCCCCGCGAAAATCCGCCCGGGGCGCCAGCAGGGCCACCACGTCGGGGTCCACCACATCCACCAGCCGCCCCGGCCCCTCACGTCCATCCCGCCACCCTAGCTGGAGCCAGGGGTCATTGATCAGGTTCATTGGTATCTCCGCCTCAACTGGAACGACTACGTTTAACTATGACAAAAAGAAGCCCTAAAATGCGATGGTGATCTTTAACGGACCCGTCACCAAGGTCAAAAACTTCACTCGAAACAAAAAGATAGGCATACCAACCACAATGACCAAGGCTATGACGGCAAAACGCTGAGCTGAAGCGCGGAACATCTTCGTTCTCCTCGAAGTCGCGATGCACGAATCTTAGCGAGGGAAAAATAAAAACACAAGTAAGCTGCTGTTTGATTTTTATCGTTCAAAAAATTCCTTCAGTTCCTGATCAACACGCAAAAGTGTGCATTAATGAGCGAGTACAATAGCTACAAGCCAGTTCCCACCGATACACAGTGGGATGAACCGTAAGCAGCTGTTTGGCTCAGCCTGTTCCCCAATCCTTTGGGGCTCCGCAGGGAGGTCTTGAACGACCTCCCTGTTTTTCTTTCAGCAGCGCAAGCCCAGGCGTGGGCAGTAGCGCACCTGCACCGTCTGGCCTTTGGCATTTTGGCCCTGGGCGACCCAGACATCGGGTGCTTCGCCTCCGGCTCCTTCCGCCGCCACCAGGGGCAGCAAGGCCCGGTGGCGCAGGGCCGGATGGGTGGTCTTCAGGGCCTCCAACGAGTCGTGGAAGCGTGCCTCCCAGGCGGGCTCCAGGGCCTTGAGGCTGCGCAGGGCGAGCTTGATGCTGCTGGCTTCCCAGGGGTGGGAGGTCTCGGCCACCCAGGGCTCCAGGCAGGCGCCCACCACCCGCAGCAGCGTCCACTCTTGAGTGTCTTCGCCCAGCCGGGTGGGTGTTTTTTCTTCGGCGCTCCAGGCCCCCGCCGTCTCGGTGTAACCCAGGGCCCACTGGAGGGTGTTGAAGCGAGCCAGGTTGCGGTCGCCGGTCTGCTTGCCGCTCTGGTCAAACTCGTTGTCTTGCAGGCCCGACGGCAGGGTGCACAGGGCGTCGAAGTCGTACACGCCTTCAATCAGGGCCCGGGCGCCTTCGGGCATCTGAAGGGCGCCGGCTTCCTGCAATACCTTCTGACTCAGCCACAGCTGGCCGGTATGGGGATAGACCGCATTCGCCCCTTTGAACATGCGCCCATACCAATCGGCTTCGGGGGTGTCGCTCCAGGGCGGGGCGAGCACCCACAAGATGGGCGCCGGGCGGCCATCCTGGGCAGCAGGGTTGCCCTGGGCGTCGCGCAGGTGGCGATGCAGACGCCCGGCCCGCTGGATCAGCAGATCCACGGGGGCGAGATCGCTGATCATCAGGTCCAGATCTAAATCTAGAGATTGTTCAATCACCTGCGTTGCGACCAGCACCCGCCCGCGCCGCACTTCGGCCCGGGCGTCTTTGCCGAAATACCGGAGCGCATCCCCCTCAATGGCGAGGCGGTCGGCCAGGGCATAACGGCTGTGAAATAGCATGAGACGTTCGGGGTCGATGTCTGGGCAGGCACGCAGTTCTTCCCACGCTTGGCGTGCATCGTCCACCGTGTTGCGTATCCAGACCACGCATTGCCCCTG